>JBAQPK010000604.1:0-52949 GCA_049305715.1 Desulfuromonadaceae bacterium
TTCGGGAAGAGGCGTCAGGGGCGTTGTTGGTTTGGCGGGCTTGGTTTTTCTCTGAAGAGCGGGCGCATCAGGCCCGATTTTGCCATCAGACAGCAGGTATTTGACTTGGGTTTTTCCCTCTCCCTGAATGAAGACATAGAGGGGCTTGCCGTCAAGGTTAGTGGCGAATACCTCAGACTGCCGCATTGAGGCGTTCAGCTCTTCGGAGGCATACAACTTGAGGGCATCGGCCACCCGCATAGCGTCGGCCTGGTCAAACTCTTTGTAAGGGGCTGACAGCTTCACGGCTTTCGATTCGTCGGCCATGTCCCGAGCGTTCATGTAAACGTGATGAGGGGCAGGGACAACATCGGAGCCAGTTTTGATAGTCGGAGCAACCTTGTCCAGTTCGGCATGGGCGCGGTCATATGCGTTCTGCACGGCGGGAAGGTTCTCTGCGGCTTCCAGCTTGTCGGCGGCGGCCCGCAAATGGTCGGCGGGCGTTAAATCCTTTGCCAGTCTGGTCTCTGATGCTGCGGCTGGAGCCGCCTCTTGCGAAACGGCCCCGGTTACTGTTTGTGCGCTTGGCACATCAGCTTTCTTAACGAGGATCTGGAGGGATTTCAGCTTTTGCGCTGGGCTGTAAGCTGAATCGAGGATGCTGGAAATGTCTTTCTGAAGGGCGAGCTGCTGCTTGACCGGGAGGGAGGCTACGAAGGATTCCGGGGTTACTTCTTGGGCTTCCGGGCTTCCTTCTTCAGCCGCAGGCACTCCTTGAACGCCATCTTCCGAATATCCGGGTCGCCGCTGTTCGCTGCCAGCATCGTCATTCTTGCCTTCAACTGTTCCTTGGTTTCGGCCATTGGATGCCTCCTTAATTTCATTATGCGCTTTCACCGGCGCGTTGTCAACTGTGACAAAATCACCATCCGCCAGCTTCGTATCAATAGCGGCAATCAAGGATTCTTCGCTGAGCTTGCCAATGGTCAGCGACATGGCAATAAAACTCTTGGTCGGCGTCTCTTCTCCGGCGTGGCCTTCCTGGTAAACCCCACCTGACTTGTAAGCAGTCAGGTGATAGCCGTTCATCAGGGCGAAGTCGTACCGGAAATCAAACTGCTGGCCGGCCGGGGAATTGCCGATAAACCTTTCCACGTCCTCGCGGAACCGGGCGCGGTCGCCAAAGACGAATTTCTTTCTGTCCTCAATCAGCTCACTCAGAACCCCGTGAGCCTCTTCTTCATCGAGAGTCCCTTCCCCTTCGCCCTGGGCTTCCTCTAACCCGTCCAGGTGTTCTCGGACAAGGCGCGACTCGGAGCCCAAGGATTCCTTCAGGTGCGCGAAGTCAATCGGGGCTGGCACATAGTCTTGATTCTCTTGCGGTTCGCCCTGCTTGATAAACTCAACCTGCACCTCGTCCAGCAGATCAATCTTCTCCTTGCCCTTGCCCTGGAGAACCACCCGGCCCTGGCTGTCCTGGCCAAGCACGGTAAACTCGTCTTCCATGCCCCCCTGGATTCGGCCGATAACCTGATCACCCTTGCGGAGATTGCCAGCCGTCAACTTATCGCCAACCGGCACAAATCCGGCCTGTCGCAATTCCTCGAAGTGGGCGTTGTCCTGTTCCAGCTTAACCGGCGCGGCCTGGCTCATCGGCTGGGTGGCTTTCAAGGCTTCAACAAAATCATCCAAGGTTTCATAGCCAAATTCTTCAGACTCGGCGAAGTCGTCCGCAAATACCTTGCCGCCCCGCTTGAAAATGCCGGGGAACTTTTTGGTGATCTCTTTCGACAAGTCGGGATAGTCGCGCTCAAGGGCTTCCAGGTTAATCGGGTTGCGCTTGGCTTCTTGGATGATGGAATAGATGGGGTCTGACTTGGCGACCTCAGTTGCGGCAATTCCGGCCTGTTTCTGGGAAGCTGCTTCGGCTTTCGCCTGGGCCATCGCCGCCCGTTGCTCAACCGGCACGGTCTGAATCTGGAACCCGCCTTCGACCGGGAACACTCCATACTCATCGGCGGCCAGTCGCCCTTTCTCGATTCGGTTGTTGAGTGCTTTGGTTGCCCCGGCTTCGGTCTTGTGGACTTTCTTGAGGATGACCTGACCAATCGGGCCGATCTGGCGATTGACTGGCCGCCTGATCGTCTCGCCCGGAGCCTGATTAACCGGCAAGCCTCGGGCATCCAGAACGTCAAGGGCGGTCTCGGTGGAGATGGTCGGAGCCGCCCCGCCTTCTACCCTTGGCTCAATCTTAGGCGCGAAGAACCTCGGGGCAGTCGGCCCAGGTGCGGTCGGCGCTTCCGGCTGGTACTCGGAAACCAGTTGGTCAATCTCGGCGTTCTTCGCGACGTTGGGTGCGATACCTGGCGAGGGGGCCATAGTGAACCCTTCCCCGGCTGTCCGGTCGCTGGTCAGGAGCGGGCGGGCAGGTACGGCAGGAAGGGCAGGAGCTGGTCCTGAACCGGGCGGCAGGGAAACTTGGTCGAAGATATCGCCAAGGTTGTTGGGGTCGGTGCCGTATAGGGAAGGCTCTCCCTGTGGCGAGTCCTGCGGCTTTTTGGCCAGGGCGTTGATTGCCTGTGATCCCACCGTCGCACCACCAGTCACCAACCCCGAGACAATAGCGGTATCAAGTAGAGCCTTGGCGTAATCGTCGGAGGTGTATTTCTTGCCAAGTATCGGCGTGTCAATCAGCGACATTTCCCCGGCTGTGGCTATCAACTCGCCAGGGACATCAGCGACAAGACCTTGCCCGAGCCGCTCGAAGAACTTTAACCCTGGCTTCTGGAGGATCTCAAAGGGCAACTTCTCCGTCCAATACTCCAGCGCGGTTTGCACAGCCGCGCCAGCAAGCGCCTTCTGGACAGACTTGCCAGCATCTAGGATCTCCCCGGACTTAGTAGACCCTGAATAGACCGCCATCAGCGGCAGAGACAACCCGCTTCCCGCCATTTCCGAAATAGTCCGGGCGGCCTGTGATGCGTAGTTCTTTAAGGGGCTTTCGCCGACATCTGGGGTTATCAGCTCATCGATTTGCTTCAGTCCTTTGCGGAATCCGCTTTCGGGCATGTCGAGCGACTTTCTAATCAGGTTGCCGCCTTCGGAAATGACCTGCGGAACCACAAAGAATCCCCGCGCTGCCGACTTTCCGGCAATCCCCGCCCAGCTCTCACCACCCGTCCCGACGACATCATCCACCATGCTCTTGGCGGTGTCTCGGATATCTGCTGAAGGTGCGCGGCCTACCTGGTTGCTCTGGTCTGAAAGCGCAACCGTTGACCGGCCAGGGCGGGAACTTGCGGCCGGCAGGACTAGCGCGTTGCCTGTTCCGGGAAACTGCGCCGGGGCCGGACCAACAGAAATACCCGGAGATACTTGGTCGAAAATATCCCCACCGGCAACCTGATCGAAGATGTCAGCCATTTAGAAGGAATACCCCTGCTGTTTTGCCATTTCTCTTGCCTTCGCCTTGTCGCCGCCAGCTTGTTCGAGGAACTTGGTTGCTATCTCTTTTGTTACCACTTTTGCCGCTGTTTGTCCACCTTTAGGTGCGGTTAAAGCATTGCCGGAACTGTGGCTTGAAGCCATCTGCACCGGCTCTTTAACTGCTCCACCCATCGCCCCGCCCCGAATCTGATTGACCAGCCCCCAAGCTTCATTAACCAGGGTCTCGCGGTCTTTGTAACCGGGTGCGCCTGGCTCGATATAATTCGCCGCCTGCGCCTTCTCCGCGTCAGTCACCCACGACATCACCAGCTTGGCCGGTTCTACCCTAGATAGCTTCTGCAACTCGTAGGCTTCTTTCTCGTCCTTGGCTATACCCATCTGAACCATTGCCCGCCAAGTCTGGACTTCGGCAGGTTCATCGCCGCCCTTCGCGCCAGTCTTCTTGTACTCCTTTAACTCCGCCATAGTCGGAGGTCTGCCAAGAATCGTGGACAGGTCGGCAAAGTCGGAAGATGTATTGCTCTTGGTTGACTTCTCTGGTGCGGTCGCCAAGACATTACCTTGGGCATCAATTACCGACGACCCAGCCGCCACGGTGGTCTGGCCTTCCTTGGCCATCTTGTTCTTGGAGGCCACCTGGTACGCCTTGATCCGCTCCTTGTTGCCAATCGCACCCAGCGCCCGCTTTACCAATGGCGTGACTTCTTCTTTGGGCATCCCGTAAACCTTGGAAAGATACGACCCAAGACCATCCCCAAACTGGAAGGCTTGTTCCTGGTACTGGTCGTCTGGCAAGTCGGTATTAAGGTTCGGGATCTCGGAAGCCACCGCCTCGCTGATCTGCTTTTCCATGTCCTGCGCCCGTTTAATGCGCCGGTCTTCCCCGGCAACCGACAGCGCATTGTCTTCTCGCTGCATGTTCCGCGACCGGTCTTCCTGCCGCTGGGCCATCAAGAGCGCGTTCTGCTTATCGCCTGCTTCCTGCCGATTTATCTGCCTGACGTTCTCCCGGCCCGCAAGATAGTTCTGCATCGGCTGGTTGGCGTCGAACACTTTCAATTCTGGTAGCATGTTATCGTCTCCTTACCATTCGTCGCCGGACCAGAAATCATCCGTGCCGCTCTGCCCTTGCGTTGAGTAAGCCGTCGCCCCGCCGCCACCTGTTGATCCGGTATTCGTCCCGTAATTCTTGTTGCCATAGTAGGAAGACAGCGCGTTAGCTACCCCCTGGCTTGCCCCGGTCATCGCGTTGGCGGAATTAATCATCCCCGAGGCCCGAGCGTTGCCGGCCGACATCAGATTGTTGCCCATGATGTTGCCGGTGTTCAGGGCGTTGGCGCTCATCCCGGCCGCCGCCGACTGCCCAACCCCTGCTAGGGATTGAGTGGGATTCAGTTTGGTAGCAATCCACTCGTTCAGCCAGTTGCCCCGGTTATTCTCATTGACGGCCACGGCGGTCTTCTGCAAGTCCTTCGCCGCTTTCCCGGAAGCGTAAAGGCCCCGAGAGGCAAGGTAGGTATCGGTGGCCCGGTTGGCCTCGTCAAGCCCCTGGTTGTAATACTCGCTGTCCTTGAAGTCACCAGGCCCGTCTTGCACCATCGCGTTCAGGTTGCCAAGGTTTTCTTCACCGACTACCAGCCAAGGCATCTGGTCGGCCCGCGACTGCTGGTACATCTGCCATTGGGTTTCGTTGGCTTGGGCCGCAGACTGGGCCTGGGTGTCGGCCGCGTTCTCTGCCGCGTCAGCGCCCTTGATTCCTGATACCACGCTCATTTCAGCACCTTTAGGTAATGTTTCTCAATCAACTCGTAGCCCTTGCGCCTGTATAGTTTTTCCAATATCTCCGGCTGGCTGTCCGTCAGGTGCACCATCGCCACAGCATCACACTTTTTTTCAACTGCCCAGTTCTCGAAGGCGGCGAATAACCGCAACCCCTTGCCCCGGAACTCGGGCAGGACAAACCAGAATGTTTCAACTGCGACAATCCGGGGATGATGCAAGTCAGGGCCTTTAATTCCGCCCAGCCCGCCCACAACCTTATCCCCCACCATGAGAGCAAAGACCACCGCCGCCCCGCTGCGGATCATGCGCTGGTAGGTCTTGGTAGCGTGGTCAGGGTCAACAATCACATGCCCGGTATGGTTGGCAAAGTCAGCCGCCATCAGTGATACCGGGTGCATCTGCTCTGGGGTTATTTGGATAATCATAGTGTCGGGAACACCGTCATATTCCGGCTGGTGGCAATCTCCGTGAACAGCGCCGTAAAGTTAGCTGCGTCCTCATCTGAGATACTTCTGGTCTGGTACTCGGTTCCCACAAACGGCTGAACCAGCACCGGGAAAAAGTTGTACCCTGCCGGCAGCTCCTTCAATTCCTCGATGATGTCCTCCGTGGTTTCGCCAGGTAGCCCGGTCAAAATGCACCCGTGATAGCCAATGTCGTATTTATGGAGGAGGTCAAGGCAGGAATAAATCTGCTCCACCTTGATTCCCTTTCGCATCGCGTCGAGCTTGTCCTGCCTGAACGATTCAATCCCAACCACGAAGTACCGGCAGCGGCTTTTCTTTGCAGCAATCGCCATCTCTTCGTCGAACCGATCAACCCGAATTGCCGCCGTCCAAGGCTTCGTCATCCTCCCGCAGATTTCCATAAACCGGGACTTACTGGTGTTCAGGGTGTTGTCGTTGATAATCACCGTGTCCACATCGCCGTAGCTGTCAATCTCGGCCATCACCTGATCAATATCGCGGGCCTGGGTCTTGCAGGTCTGAGCGCAGAACCGGCAGCGGTTCGGGCAACCCCTTTGGGTCAGTACCCCGATATGCTTAAAGCCGTTGCGCTTGTGATATTCCGCCACCCCAAAGCCTTCGTAGTCCGGCAAGGGGATAGTGTTCAGGTCGGGCTTGGTGCCGTAGATAATCCCGGATGTGGTCAGTGCTTGCTCAACCACGTTTTCACCTTCTCCGACTACCACCGTGTCCACATGCTGCAACATCTCTTCCGGCTTAAAGGTCGCCAAGGCTCCACCGAGAACGGTATGAATCCCAAGCCCTTTGCAAATAGCCGCATCCCGCTTGATGTCCTCAAGGAAATGCTCGAACCCGGTGAAGAGAACGGCGTCGTAACCTTCCAGCGGCAGGGCGTGATAGAGATTCTGGTTGTTGATGGTCACGTCATGCCCCGCCCGCTTCAGCACGGCGGAAATGGTCATGTAGCCCAGCGGGTAACAGCAAGGGTCGCTGATTGGCACGTTGTAGTTATGCAGGACGAGGAGAATTTTCATAGCTTATCCATTCCTTCGTTGACCAGCAGCGCGTGGAGCAGGTTGTACGCCTTCCCGTCCTTGGCCCGATACCAGGGGGCGCAAGCAATGTCTTGGAGGTCAACATTGTCTGTCCCATACCAGGAGACCGGCATAATGTTAAGCCCGTTCACCCGCACTTCGGTAAAGCTGGTCTTGGTGCTGCCGGTAAACTCAACTTTCCCCAACCTATCCAGGGCCAGAAGCATGTCGCTTACAAATACTCTTTCCCCGGCTCCGTCTTCCGCCCAAGCGTTGCAGGCGTTCTTGATCCGCAGGGCGCACACGATGTCGGAATATTCTTGGTAGAGCGCCACGGCATCTTTAACCTGGCTCACATCGTCAATTACGCACAGGATGGAGTTAATCTTGATGCCGCACTCCCGCGCATTTGCCAAAGTCTGCAGGTCGGCCCCGTTGCTTTCCGGGTGGATTGAAACGTGAATGTCGGCGCAATCATCAGACAGCATCATCAAGGCGGCGGTGCGTTTGAAGAAATCCATATCGGCGGTCTTGGTGCCGTTGGTGACAATAGAGATAGCCCCGCACTCCTTCTTGACCTCCTCGCACATGGCGAAGAAATCTTTATGGATGGTCGGCTCACCACCAATCAGGGAGACAGCGCCTGTCTTGTCCACTCTCCCAGCTACTTCCTGGCACACATCGGCGATTGTCCGGTCTTTGCCTTCAAGCCCGTGGAAACAATACTTGCACTTGAGGTTGCACCGGGAGGTGATATCAACGAAGTACCCGTCATAAATCCCCTTGTCTTCCTGCTGCTGGCACCACAACCACCACCGATAATCACGCTCAACCATCGCCTCGAACGGGCCATGAAGCGGACAAGCCTTCAGCATCCAGGCGGCCCCACTGAGGTTATGGATTTCCGCGGGAATCTCTGCGTAACAGACCGGGCATAGCGAGGTGGTTTCTTTCATTGGACAAACATCCCGACGCCAGAACCGCCATAGTATTGGTTAAGAATATCAGCCTGTGTCTCGGGAGAATCAAACGGGCCAGCGGCCAGAGCGTTGTTGCCGCCCGGCTGGGCTTGGGCCGCCAAGGCATTGCCCTTGCCCCGAGTCTCGCTTTTCCAGTCCGGTACGTACTTGTTCAGGAGCGGCCAGACCTCTTTATGCCGGGGGTCATCGGCCCGTTCGACTGGAGGTTTCTTCGAGGCCCGCCATTTGGCCATCTGGGCGTCGATTCTGGCGCGGGCATCGGTCTTGGCTTTGGTATTTGCCGCTGCCGTTCCGACTGTTGGGATTGCCGCCGCATCGGCTTTCACATACGGGTCGTAAACATTGACCACCGCATGAGAATCAGGCACGTCAACCCCGATTGCCTCACCCTGGTCGGTAACGATAGAGGCGCTTATCGGGTCCATAAATTCCATAACTGAATCAAAGAAGCCCATTACCGATCCCCCATTTCAGCCCGCAGATAAACCCCCACCACTTCCACCTTGACCGCATCAGCGACCATGAACCGATACACCCGGCCGATACTAGCGCCCAGCCCGAACCACCGCGCCCGGTTTCGATACGCGCCCACCCGGCCGATTGATGCCCAGAGTTCACTGCTCCAGGTGCGCCCTTCATCATCGGAGTAGGTCATCATTGCTTGCGGATCTTCGACGTCAGCCGTAGCAACCCCCATTTCTACTTTAAGCTCAAGCTCATGGTGGAACATCAGCCGGTTTTGTTTGGGGTCGAATACTTCCGCGCAAGTCCAAATCCTTTGCATCGGCTCCAGGTTGTCGGTGTGCGTCTCTTCGTCTAGGGTATAAATCCAGCCGTTCTCGTAGTCGCCCACATAAACAATCGGCCCTTCCTGAAGTACACAGTTCCCGCGCCACCTGTTCACCGAATCAACCGGGTAGCTCCGCTGTTCGTGCCAGACATTACGCCCAGCCTGGGCGGATGTGGTAACATCGTAAACAAGAGTCTCGTTATCGGTCGGGAAGGTCAGGGCGTAGAAGGCATGGCCGCGCCAGATGTAGCCGAGGCCAACCGCGTCGTCAGTCCTGGCCATCTGACCGATCTTGTATGCAATGCTGTCGGTGGAGATAATGCGTGGGGAGTAGGCTTCCATCATGCGAACTTGCAACTCGCTGTCCAGAAAAGGAACCATCCCAGCCACTTTTGCCGCCGACCCAGGCGCGTTGATACCGATTTCGTGCATCCCGCCATCAAGTGGCTGGAATACCGCATCCACATCACCGCTGGTTCGGTAAATCTCAATGGTTTTAGCGCCAAACCCAAGAGCCTCTTTGTGGTCAGCCACCACCGCCAGCAGGTTGTCCGGCGCAGTTTCAGCCGTGACGAAAGCGGTGCCATCCCAGGCGGTGAAATCGTTTAATTCGCAGTTCCGCAGTCGCCCGGTGTCCGGGTCAATCGTGACTGCGTAATTCTGCATGAAAGCCAGGGAAGCCGCGCCGGGGAAGTCAACATCGCTAATCTGCCCAAAGGCCAAGGTTGACCAGTTATAAACCCACCCCTCATTTGCGGCCGCAATCAATATCTGGCTGTTGGCGTTGCGCTCGATCCATGCCTTGCCGGTTGTGCTGCCCACCGAAAGGATTAGCGAATGGGCAAGAGAGGTCAGGTTAATCTCGTAGAACCCGTTAGCGATTAAGGCGTAGAGGGTGTTGTCAATCTGGAGTAAGGCCCGGACTTCACCAGAGGCGACCACCTGAACCAATCGCTTCAACCCAGGCCGCTCGGATAAGGTCAGCGGACTCTTGGCGTCGTCTTGGTTCAGGCAGGGGAACACGTTGACATCGTGGCCTGAACTGACGGCAGGCGAGCGGCCCTGTGAAAACCCGAGCGAAAGAGGTATCATCCGAACCACCCAACCGGGAAGTCGGAACACTGGCCGCTATTGCCGGTCGGGTCAAGGCCAACCATGTTCTTCACCCGGTAAGCCGCGCACTGGTTGACAAGGTTGTTGTAGGATGTCCCGGCGATTGCATAGGTTGACTGCGGCAGTTGCCGGCCGTTGTCGCCAGCCAGCATTACCGCTAGATTGTATTCGACAGCGATGTCATATCCTGGCGGCAGGTTGGCCGAAGTAGTCAGGTCGCCAGTGTCAAAGGTCGGCATCGGCTTGAGCGATACCAGGATGAACGAGTAATTCACATCGGGAACCGGGTGAACCTTGATTACGCCAAGGGGCATCGTCGGAACCATGTGCATTACTGACGGACGGCCGGTGATAGTCTTGTCGCTGATTGCCTCGTATTTGGCATGTTCAATGGGCTTGATTGGGTATTCCTGGCTCCCGACCAGGATATGTGAATCAAGTAAACGATTAGGCCGCGAGGTATTGAATACCCCGTTTGTCCCGATGGTATAACTGGCGGTGCCGGCGACAATCGCCAAGGTCTCCCGCGAGGGAAAGTAAATCCCCTGGCTCGCCCAGAGATCGAGCATCAAATTCGTGGCGTGAAGGGCATCCGCAATAAGATAAGCTGGCGCGGCCTGCCCTAGCCCGACCAGCCCGGCTTTCTTGAGTGCGCCTGTTACTACGCTGTTAAGCGTTGCCATTTCTTACCCATTTCCCGTAATCGTCAAAACTCCAGAACTTCCGGTTCTCGCTGCTCCAGCCGGTGCATTTCTCGCCTGCCTTAAAGGTTCGCGGCTCTTCTGTTTCGTGGTACAGCCAGCCGTCAGCCTCGGCGATGGTGTCCATTGCGGCCAGACGGTCTTTCTCTTCCTGCTCGGCCTTCAACTTATCGGCTTCGGCTAGCTTTTCCTCGGCGGCAAGGCGTTCAAGTTCCACCAGGGCGGCGGCTCCTCTCGCAGCGACACATTGCGCCTCAAAGCAATCCGGGTTTGAACAGGCGGAGTCGCCGTGAGAACCCTCGCCCTGTTGTGCGTTCCCGCCTTTCTCAGCCTCGGCAATCCGCTCTTTGAGGGTATCAACGCCCATCAGGTGCGGACTCTTCAATCCAAGCTCTTTCGCTCTGGCAACCAACAACTCTTTCTCGTCTTGCTCACTCATTCTTCATCCTCAGAGCCGGGGGCCGGTTTTACCCGGCCCCCGGTCAGGTTGTACTACTTTTAGTTGATGTCGGCCCAGATGCCGGTGGAGGCGGTGATGTACCAACCATCGGTGCCGTCGCCCACAAGGGTCATGCTGTCGCCCCGAATGGTCGTCGCCTTGGTGTTGGAAACTGCATCGCCCGCACTACCCGCAACCGCAACCACAGAAGCGGCCAGGGTCACAGTACCGAAAATCTGGTCTGCGTTGTCGGGGTTGATGGTCAGCAGGTTGTTACCAGCAGCGCCGATGTTGACAAAGGTGAGTACGCAACCGGCAGAGGTGGCCGGAAGGTTGAACACGCCGTCAGCATCAGCGGCAGCGGTCAGAACCCCGCCACAATGCGCGGTGGTTACGGTGGTGGTGCCGGAACCGGCGGTAATGGTCTTGCGAGCGCCTAACCCGGAGATAGCAGCAGCCGTCCCGGTAATGTTGGGAACGGTAAAGGTGCTGTCTGCGGTAGCATCAGCGGCGGCAACCGTAACCTCAAAGGCGTCAGCGGTTCCCTCAAACACCAGACCGTTGCTTGCACCAGTTACCGAGTTCAGAATGTCCGGGAAGTTGGTGGCCAGGCTGGAAGACATGACGTAAACGGTGGACGCTGCGCCGGTGGGAAGCTGATAAGTTACGTCAGCGGTCGGGTCAGTTACGCCCAGGGTAGTTTCGTGCGCGTCAGCGGTAGCGCCCTCAAAGACGATGGTTGCGCCGTAAGACTGCGTACCGATATTGGAAGTCCCAGCCTCATGGTCTTCCACGACATAGGGGCTTTCAAAGGAAACGTCCCAGTTCTTGCCGCTGGCCGAGCTGATAACCATATAGCTATTCTGGTTGACGATCTTCCGGGCCGATTCCCCGCCGATGGTGTCGCCGGTTGCCGGGGCAACGGTCAGCACATTGACGCTGGAATCCGTTTTGATTACCTTCAGGGCCATGCTCTGACCGCTGGCGGAAACCGAAGAGAGAGACGGCAGGGTAATGGTAAACCCGGCCGCCGTGGCATCGCCGTTAATCAGCGCGCCACCGTCCGAGGTGGTCACGGTGTAGGTTGTGGTTTTGGTAAGAACTTTGGTCTGGTTGAAGTCAACCCCGTAAGGTGCGCCCAACCGGGCGGTGGTGGCATAGCCGTTCCCTGCAATCAGCAGGAAGGCCAGCGCAACCGAGAGAGTCTTGAAGTGCTTCATCTTGTAATCCTCTTTTTGATTTTGGTTAATCCCCGGCAGGGCGAACCATGCCGGGGCTTTGTCCTAAGTCCTTGTTTTTACTGCGCTATCATCCAAGCAACCGTACCCCGGTCTCGGGGTAAAGCTCACGCCCACCGAACAGGATGTCGATACGCGCCTTCTCCGTCATGGTCGAAACGTCATAGCCTGCGGTCAGCAGCAGCGAAATGCCTTCGTAGGTGATCGTCTCGGCGATGGTGGCGCTCATCGGCTTCTTGAACGGCATGGTAGCCAGAACCAGAGTGTCCTTGGTGATAACCATGTTGGCAACGTGAGCAGCCTTCACGGTTACAGCGGCAGCCTCAACAGGGGCGGCGCTCACATTCTGGTAAGCCCCGGTTGCAATCGGCTCGGGGGAGATGGTAACGGTCATCGCGTTACCGGCTTCCGCTCCAGCGGTGGTAACAATGAACTGCATCAGCCGGTCGCTGGAAACGGTGCGCTTGTTAACCGGGTTAACTGCGTAAACCCCGGCAATGGTAATGGTGTCTCCGACAACCAGGCTGTCGCTGGCATCCAAACCCTGAAGAACCAGGGTAGTCCCGCCAGAACCTGTCTCATCGTACTGCGCCCCTGCGCCCAAGGTGCCGGAGGTGTGCTTGCGGATGTTGTTGGACTCGTACATATTCAAGTCCATCAAATGCCCGAGCCGGCCGGTCTTGACTGCTTCCTGCGCTTCACGGACAAACAGCGCGGAAAGGGCAGTCGGGATATACCCGGCAGCCTTGGGGTTAAGGATCATGTTCTTGGTCATTGACTGCGTGACACCGTTCTCGACCATGATCATTTTGGCGTCAGCTAGGGCCTGCTGGGTCGCGGCGGCGGTTCCGGAGCCAGGGGTTTGACCTGCGGTGCCTGCGGTCTGGTGCAGCTTGGTGCCGAGACCGGCGATGTAGTCGTCAATGGAATCAGCCAGGGTCAGAATTGCCGGGCGGATGAACTTGCTGGAAACCTTAGTGATCTCCGCTTCGGTGTTGAGGGTCATGTCAAAGACGGACATATCCAGGCCAACGTGCTTGTGCTGGTCAAGGGTGACGGTCTTGGTGGTCTCGGTGATGCTCTGGCCCTGGAAGGTCGCGCCGTCCTTCGCCAAGTAGCGAATGGGCATCGGAACGTCAACGGACGGGCCGAGTGCGCCCATACCGGGAGCCTTGTATTTCTCTTCACCGTACATGGTGACGACTTTCCCCAGCTTCAGCGCATTGTAAAGCTCAATGGCTGCAATCTGGAGAATCTTCTTACTGGTCTTAAACTGGTTAGCCATCTCAATTCCTCGTTAGGTTAGCCCCGCCCGAGAATCCTTTCCAGTGAACTCATATCAGCCCCGGCAGTCGTGCCGTTGTTGACGATGTTCCCACTGACAGGAGTTATCGGGTCTGGGGCGTTTGATGTCTTTTTGGGTACTGGTGAACTCAACTTCACGGACAACTCGCCCAATGCTATTGCCCGTTTCTTCTCTGGCATTGCTGCCAGCCTTGCCCCAAGGTCGAGGTTCTGTGCCAAGTGATAGGCGACCTCAACCGGGTTAGATGTTTGCGTGATATCGTCGGCCAGATCCTCCGTGAAGTACCCGGAAGGCACTGACTCGATTACCTGCTTGAAGTCGGCATGAACTTTCGGCCCTTCTTCATGCAGTTTTGAAACTCGTCCTCCCAGGTCGCTTGCAACCTGCGGAGTAGGTTTTTCAATCTCCGGCGCTGGTTTGGCCGGCGCGGCATTCTCAAACTCCCGCTGCTCCAGCTTCCAATCAACCGTAGCGTCGATGTATTCCTGTTCGGTTTCAAAGTCGTCCAGGCTCGGCTTGGGCTTCTCGAACTCAGGCTTGGGGGCTTTCGCCTCCAATTCCTTCAGTCGCTCTTTAAGCGTCTGGTTCTCGCTGGCCAACCCTTCGGCTTTGATTCTGAACTCATGCTTTTGCCGAGTCGCACGGTTGACAGTCTTCTGAACCCACTTCGGTGTGTTCTCGGGCCAGGTTCCGGTCTTTTCAAAGTGCGCTTCGGCCTCGTCTACTTCGTCCTGCTGGGTGGCAGTTAAATCTTTCGCCGGTTCGGCGGTGCCCTCTTCCTTCTTCTCTACCTCTGGTTGCCCTTCGGTATCAGTGGTGGTATCAACGGCGGTCTCTTCCGTCACTTCTGCGCCCTCACCCGGTTCAGCGCCGGTCAACTCTGCAATCTGTTCGTCGGTGAATCCCTTCATACTTTCCTCGCAATGAGTAGAATCCGCGTCTCCGCGTGGTTACTGCCCGTTAGGGGCTTGAATCAAGCCGATTTGCACAAGCGCCTCGGCTACTTTCTCTTGGACAAGCTGGGTGATGTCCTCTTGGTTCTTGGCCATCCGCATCTTCCGCTCTTCGTTAACTAACTGCTGCCCTTCAATAGATAGCTGTTCTTTCTCGGAAGGAGGCGGCGGCCCTTGGGGCTGTTCTGCTCCAGGAGGCGGCCCGGCCAAAGCCTTCAACTCGTCTCCGATCTCCTGTGCTTCCGGCCAATCGGAGTTTTTGGCAATTCGCGGAGCCAAAACCGGAACGGCAGGAGGGAAGGCTTGGGCGAGCTGGATCATGCCGTCAACCGCTTCTTGCCGCTTGGTTGCGTAAGCAGTACCAGCCGTCGCCACTACGTCATACTTGCCAATGGTTACGTCATTCTCAATGATGGTTCGGCCAGGCTGGAGCGGGTCACGAACCGCCTTGTTGATTGTCGCCCACGATTCCGCCCCATCTTCGCCGAGCAGCCGGACAACTCTTTCGCCGTCCATTACCCTTGGGATCATGTCAACCAGCACCCGGCCCAGGAAGGTGATGCCGTGGACGTGGTTGTCGATAAAGACGAAGGTTCCGATATCCCCTTGTCTCTGCCTGGCGTTGATTGCCTTGCCGCTGGTCTCGTTACCGGCCGCGCCAAGGGATGCGTCGTACTTCCCGGAGGTTGACTTGATATCGTCGGAGGCCAGCATTGCCTCACGGTCGGCGGCTTGGTTAACTACGGCCGGCTGCTGGCGTTGGGGCCTACCGTTGCCTTTTCCTGTGTCGTTATAGAGGAGATAGGGAAAAGGCTTCTTGTTGGCCTCGTCCCATATCGGCTCGAACCCTTGCACTTCGCCAGGGGTCAGGATGAACGGCTGGATAGGAGCTTGGGCCATCGTCTCAACCGCAGTTGAACGCGCCCAGTTATAAAGCCGGTTCGGGTCTTTGCTCCACTTGATTGCCGACCGGAGTTTCTGCTTGCCTTCAATCCAAACCTCGTCGCCGGGAATGAAGATTATCGGGATGTACTTGCAGGGAACTTCTTTCGGGCCTTCCAGGATTTCAATACCGTTGGTCTTGTACCATTCGACCACGGGAATATTGGTGGTTCGCTCCTTGATAATGGCGATACTCGCCCCGCTCGCTGAAACGATGAACCCGTCAACCACCTTACCGCCGTACTTTTTAACCCGCGATTCCCTGATGGTCGCCCCGCCTTCGACCTGATAAAGCTGCTCCTTCTTTTCCTCAACCCGGAAATACTCGACCACCCTCACCGTCTCATCGGCAATCCAGGTCTTCTCCTGGTCGCCAAGTCCTGACGCCATCGCCCCGCAGACGGTCGAATTTGGGTAATCCTTCTCGTAGGTCTTTTTGGCTACATCCTCAGTCACGAAATAGAACCTAGCATCAGAACGGTCTAGCTTTTTGGCGTTGGGGTCGCAGTAGATAGACAGCGGATTAACCACCCGCTCGATCTTGATGTCCTGGTCCATCGAATCTTCGTCGATGAACTGGGTCAAAACCCGAAGATAACCCCAACCGCCCCGGACGGAATAGGAAAGGCCAGTATCGTAGGCGGTTTCGGCTTGGGATTGGTTCTCGATGTTCTTGATGATGCCGTTGAATACTTCGGCAAGGGCGGGGTCGCTTATGCCGTCAACCGGCTTGACCTTGATATTGATTTTGTTCTGGCGGGCGTCGCCTAGGATCTGCTTGGTGATCTGCTGGGTCTTGTTAATGACGAGACACGGCCGGCCATCGGCTGAGCGGTCGGCCTCTACCTTCTCGTCCCATTGTTTGCCGTTCTCAAACTCGATGTCTTCAATAAAACTTTCCCGGTTCTCGCGTTCGGCTGGGTCGTTCTGGCACAGCTCGTAGCGGTCCCGGATTTCTTGCAGGAGGATTACGTTTTCTTCCGGGCTCTTCTTCTTTGCCTTCTCGGCCATTTCGTGCCCCAAAAAAAAGACCCGCCAACTCCAGATAAGGAGTTGGCGGGTCCGTGTTATACGATGCCCAGAGATTTTTTAGCTACTTTGCTCTATTTGACTGTTTTACCTACTGTTTGTCAATGTTTTATTTGGGCTGGGGCTACTGCCATTACACACAGCCCTTAGCACATCTGCGGCCAATGCCGGGAAGCTAATCTTATCTCTAATAGCTATTTCAAATTGATCCCGACTCTCGTCTTGGCTGTCATCCCACAACCCGCCTCATCCCAACCCTCTCGGGCGGCTTCATCCCTTCGCCCCGGTTAACATGCACAACCTGGCCGGCTTGAACCTTAATAACCGCCTCGCCATGCCATAAAGGGTCACTGAGCATCGGCCGGATTACCGTCTGGATCAGCCATGCCTCGGTGTCGTTTAGCTCGACTGTGCGCTTGGTCATTCCCCCGAATCCCCCCTTGTATTCCAGCGGTGAGCAACACATAAAGAATCGTTGTTAAAACAATAACATAAAATTTTCGCCCTATCTAGCTAAATCAGCCTCGTCTTGCTTGAGCTTCCCGGCATCCGGCCGGAGTATTGAAACACCTGTTCGCCGATAAACAGGCTCATCATCGCAGGGTCGGCTACGTTTGGGGATGGGATCTTGAGCATGTTTTTCATATCCACTTTGCTCATTATCTGGAAAAGGCTATTCGCGTTTGGTTTCTCTGGGATTCTGCATACTTCGGTGCGAAACTTTTTAAGGCTTTTGCACTCGGAAGAGATAGACAACAGCTTATCCGGGTCTACATATTCGCCCTTTACTACGGCTTTGTAGGTGTTTCTTATTCGGTCACGCAGTTCCCTATAGTACTGGGCTCGCTTGTTCTTGCAAGTCTGCTTATTTGTCCGGGTTTTTTGCTCGCCAGTTGTCGATCTGTCACCGTCATATGGTTCGTCCGGGCGGTCTACGCCCTCCGATCCCTTGAACATGGCCCAGTCAATCTTCTTCCCGGCTAAAAACCGGCTTACCGTTCCCTTCTGCCCAAGGCCCAGCCCGTCACAATCCCATACGAAAAGGTCTGCCCCGTCATCGACAGCCTTCCCCAAAGCCCAGAGCATACCGTCATCAACATCTCCTTCAGTCCTTTCCTCGGCCTCCAATATCACCGAACCGTGCCTTAAGATATACCCTTTCGGATCACCAGAATCGGCTGGGTCGTAGGCGGCAACAATCTTACCCACTGGCTTGAAGCCTAATTTAACATGAGCATCGACACAGGCATCAAACCATTCCGGCAGGATAATTGCCCGGTCGATTGTATCAAGGTACTTCCCGCCCCATTTGTTATCGTACACGGCTCTTGGCAGGTTTTCTAAGTCATCCAGCCGCTCATCCTCAAGGCCAGATGCTAAAAACCAATCACGGGGAACATCGTCCCAGTTGGCCTCGACTGCCATTACCACATCGTCCTCGTAAAACCCGCACCGCTCAAGGTCTTGGTCTGCCCGCTTCAGCCACTTCTGGGCGATGGCGTCGGCAGACGAGTCTCGATTCATGGATATCCAAATTTCCGGCATTTTCGCCTTCCCGCCGGCGAGAACTTGGCCTGCCTTTTTGGCGCTAACCCGGACCGAGGCGGTCAAAACGTGCAGCGTCGCGTCGGATAAACTTTCCCCCTCTTCAATCCACAACCCATCCACGCCAGATAGCATGGATTTTATAGACCGGATATTGCGCGACAGCCCCCGGTAGAAATTCCGGCCGCCAGACGAATGGTAGATATGAGACTTGTCGGAACTAAACCCCTGGAACCCGAGCCTATCTATCTCATCCTCAAGCAAACGGTGGACAGACTCATCAATCGAATTTTGGAACTCTCGGGCGCAACACCAGAGCTGGCCTTTTGATATACACGCGATAACGTAATCAGAAACAAATGTTGACTTGGTAGAACCGCGCCCGCCGACGAGAATCTTAATCCGCTTCGGTCGTTCAACCAGCGGCTTGAATCTGTCTAGGCACAGGATATTCAACCCTGGACTCCCTGGAAGACAATCACCCCGTCGCCGTCAGGGTTGTTGTTGATCTGGACGTTCGTTGTCGGGTCTTTGCCAAGCACCGTCTCGCGGCCCTTGTTAATCGTCTCTGCCCGGTACTTATAATCGGTCTGGTCTTCGCAGGGGGCGGCCATCGCTTCGGCGACATTTTGGAGTGCGGCTTTATTGAAAAACAGAATGTGCTTTGTCCTCTCGTCCACCAGTTCGTCATGGACGGCAAGAGCAACAGGATCGAGTGTTTCTTTCTCAACGGCAACGCTTACGGCTGTAGCGACTAACTGTTTCTTCCGTGTTTCTTTCTGCCACCCTTCTGAATTAGACCGCTTGCTTAACTGACCTCGGCTAATACCTGTCTTTTCTTCGATCTTTGCCAGCGATAACCCGGCCTCGAAATACTCTTTTGCTTTGACCCATTGCTTGGGGGGAATTTCCTTAAACGCCATTCTACTTCCTCACTAGCACAGCATCATTGAACCCACAAACCGAACACAGGCACATTACCCGATACTCGCCAGGCCTGCCGGTCATTATCCGTGGGCCGGTTTCTTGCATCTTTTGTCCGCAGTGGTTCATGCAATTACTCCGGCCGGGCAGGGAGTGGCATCCAGTGAGTCACATGCCCACCATCGCCGCTCATATGGTAATACCTGTTATTCCCCCACCAGCATCCAACGGTCATGCGGTGCGCCCCGTAATTTTCCGGTTCGTCCTTCTCGACAAAACACCGCGTGGCTATTACGTAACCACTGGCTATAGGGTTTCTCGGCAGATACACCCAGGCCAAGAACCTGAGTCCCGTAAGGCGCTGTATTTTCGGGCTGCCAACTCATTGCGATATATTACCTAAATCCCCATATTTAGCAAGAAAAACCCGGCTTTTTACTACACCGTTCCCTTATCTCTGGTGATTGCCCTTCCCAGAAATACACTCACGATGCACCGGCCCTTCCTTCTCCCGGTAGTAGGCGGTCATTGTTTTCCCTTCCCGCGGTTAAGCTGGTCTAGCCAGTCCGTTCCAGGATCATCGGGCATGTGAACAATAACCGAAATATCGGTATTAATGCTGACCCGGTTCGCCAGTTCGTAGGCTGCCTTATGCCCGGTAAAGTTAAAGTCGTTGTCGGCGAAAATGTGCAGATGAGTTATCCCTTTCGGCGGACTAAACCCGGCCAGGAGGGCGCTTGATACCGCTGACCACACAGATATTCCCGTTGACTCATGGGCGGCGATGGCTGTTTCAATCCCCTCAGCTACCCCGACAACCCCGTCATCAGAAGGCCATAACCTGATTGCGCCTCCGGTCATTTTCTTCAACGACGGCAGAAGCTTTTTAACATCCACAATCCCGGTTGCTTTCCTGCCCGCTCCGTCTAAATACGTCCGGTGCATGGTCACGGCTGTTCCGTCCGGCATGGTGAAGACGGCCAGCATTGCAGGGATTTCCTTCTTCAGTTCCGCGTTCCAGCATTTAGGAGAATACCGCAGAGTGGCCGGCACGATCTTCAACCCGCGGCCATGCAGATATTTTCCCACAGGGCAAGTCTGGTTTGCAACCTTTGAACTCGTATAAATGGCCCTTAGTTTCTCTGGGGTAATGGTCGGCTCTTTCGGTTCATTATCGGAAGGTTTTATCTTGCCGATCAGTGATTCAATCTGTTTGGCAGCCGCCTTGAAATCACAGTTCAGAACCTTTTGAACCAGCGAGAACCCATCCCCGGCCCCGCACTGGTTGCAGTACCAAGTCCCTTTATTTTCCTTATTATCAAATCTGAACCGATCAGTTCCCCCGCATATCGGGCAGCCGCAATGCTTACCGTCGCCTACCTCGATTCCCAGAGAGCTAAAAATTCCGTGCCATTTCCCGGCGCACTCAAGAGCGATATCAGACACGTTTTCCCCCCTTGGCCCACTTGATAGCCTGGTGCTGCATGTATGCCAAAAATGCTTGGTCTGGCTCAATCGGTGCCACATCTGCGTAGGAATGGTGCGGCCATACCCCATAGCGGCCCTTGAATGAGCCGATGATTCGTTTCGGGTTGGGGTTTTTTTGCCGCGGAATATAGTGCTTCAGCATCCCCAGAAAAATCCTTTTTTCTGCCACGCTCCCCTTTTCTTTCTTTTCCCCGGCTTCGACCAGATCCGCTTCTACCACGTTTATCTTCTTGCCGAACAACTTAACCGCGGTTCCGCAATCTGGGCAAACTGAACCACCCGAGAAGACCAAATCGCAAGCGCGACACTGGACAACCTTTTCGAGAGTATCCTTTTTCTTCGGCTCCTTCCATGCCTTTTCTTTGCCGTCAAGCGACCATTCCCGCGCCCACTCGACTAGCCCGTGTTCGTCAACCGTTCCCCCGTGGTCGATCAAGATGCAATCCTTCTTCCCCGGATATGGGCGAAGGCCGCGGCCAGCCATTTGGAGATATAACCCGAGGCTCTTGGTTGGTCTGGCAAGGATGATGCTGCCAGCCGCGGGGAAGTCGAACCCCTCACAGAGAATCCCCACGTTTGAGACAACTTGCGTTTTCCCGTTCCGTAGCCGCTTGAGAATATCGGCCCGTTCTTCTGCCGGGGTTTTTGCGTCAACGTGTTCCGCGGTAATCCCCACAGAAAGGAACTGGTCAACGATATGGATTGAGTGCCGGACGTTTACCGCAAAAACTATCGTCGCCCGGTCTGGGCATATCTTCAGCCAGTTATCGACAATATCCCCGACGAGGTGGGCTTTGTCCATCCTGGCGCCCAACTCTTTCCGGTCGTAGTCACCGGCAACCGTTCTGATTTTGTCCAGGTCAGGAGTTGAAGGGACGAAATAGCGAACCGGAACCAGATAGCCCTGGTCGATCAGTTCCCCGATTCCCAAGGTTGACACCAGGGCGTCAAAGTATTCACCGAGTCCGCGGCCATCCCCGCGGCATGGGGTCGCAGTGAGACCTACCGTTATTGTCTTGTCGCCGTACTGCTTCAAAATCTTTTGATAGCTGGGGGAAATCGCCCCATGACATTCATCTACGACAATCACCGCCGCGGCATGAAACCACGGATTGCTGTCAAGGTCTTCAAGGTTCATCCGGCGCACGTAGGTTTGCATGGATGCCACCTGAACCGCACTTGAGAAACTTGGCTCTTCCCCCGCCATAATCACGCCGGCCTCAACACCGCACCCGGCCAGGGTATCACGCGCCTGAAAGATCAATTCGCGCCGGTTCGCCAGGAATAGCACTTTCCGCCCCTTGTTCTGCGCTGACTTAATCAGGGAGGCCGCGGTTATCGTCTTGCCTGCCCCGGTAGGTGAGTGAAGAATAACGTTTCGCTTTCCGGCCAGGAACTCGCGTCGTAAAGAATCAATCGCGGCAAGCTGGTAATCCCTCAAAATCATATCGCCCATAAGTAACCCCTTCGCGCACACACGCACGTATCTATATAATCAATATAGTTCTTAGTCTTGGCTGGGGAGGTAGTTAGTTGGTAAAGGTGATGGTGACGGGCATGGTTTAAGCATTGCTTATGCATTGCTCCAAGCATTACTTCAAGCATTGCTCCAAGCATACTTAAAGTTCCTCGGTTAGAGGAAAAACCTCTTCACTTTGCCGCCTTCTCTCTCTTTCTTTCTCCCACCGTCTTTCCCCGGCAACACGGGCTTTCTCTGTAGCTTTCTCTTTTTTAGACTGTGCCGCAGATAGCTCTTTTTCAACCCGCTTGTGAACCCATAATGTCGGGTCTGAATCGGTATCGAAGAACTCTTTGATTTCTGCTTGTGCAATGCTCCAAGCATCAAGGGACATTCCGACTATCGCGGCAAGTTTCTTGTCACAAGCAGGAAGGGCTTTACCTCGTCGCCAATACGCCATTAGTAGCAGGAGATAGGCCCCATGCTGCTCAGTCGTGAGGTGCATGGTGTCGGCCAGGTAATCGCCGATATAGAGGGGCATCCATATATCAGCTTTCATACCGTAGCCCAGAAGGAAAATAAGCCGCTAAGGATATGCTGTGCCGGCCTTGTGCCAGGGAAGGCAAACGCAAGACCACCGCGCCGCGAACGCGATTCATATCCAAAGCAGCTTAAAAATAGATTGAACGAGGGGAACACTTTTGACTCCTTCCCTGAATTTTGGCACTTTCCAAAGTCGGCACAACCCGGAAAGGAAAAAGCATTACACGCAGAATAATCCAATCGGCGTAATCCGCAAGAGAATAATTGCACCGATTGGCGATTAAATTTATTCGATAATTATTATTGATTGCTGCGACAAAAAGAAAGGGCCAGCCGAAGCCAGCCCATTGAATAAAACAGGTTATTGGGGGGATGTAAAGGGGGGATTGTGGTTATGAGATATGACCAGTTTTATCACCGTACCTGTCGCGCAAATCGTCGCGCTCAGTTATCACTTGTGCCAAGTGTGTCAGCATGGCGTCCTCGTTGGCCCTAAGCCGCTCTATCTCGTCGGCAGCCTCCATTGCAATACACCGTATCATCGAGGTTCTGCCGTTTACAGATAGCCTCCGCAGTTCCTTGATAAGATCATCCATTGGCTATCTCCTTACGTTTGGCCCGTCTCCTGGCCCGTTTATCCTCGGCCCGCTGCTGCTCGGCGGTCAGGGATGGACATGATTATTCATAAACCACACTGGCAGGGCGGATATTCCATCTCTTCCATGCTCGGCAATGCGGCTTGCCGGTCGTTTACGATCTGCCCCAAAACAATGCCATCACCCCGCAAGGAGAAAGGGGCTTTACCTTTCGCAACCCGAGCCTTCCGGGTTCTCTCTTCCAGCTTCTGGGCCTTGCAAAATAACTCAGGGTGGTTCATCCTCAATCCCTTCCATTGCGCCACCCGTTGATATGGGCAAAACCAGCAACCAGATTTTGGCGGGATTTTCAACCCAGCCGATTCAATCAGGTTCTTGCAGCCATCCCGGTCAATGTCGTGTTCGATCAGCAGCCAACGCGATTCGACGCCCTTTTGCGTGTTCATCCTGGCCCGCTTCGCTTCCCCTGCATCAATCCCCAGGTGCATAAAACATGGAGTTTTAATGTAGCGGTTAACCGGGATCACCTTGAAATCCTTGGTACACCACCGCGCCATCATTGACGGCACCATCTCCATTTCCCAGCAATATTCGTACAGGTCATTGTAAGTCCGCCCCTGGTTCTTGCGGTAGCACTCTGGCTTTAAGATTGTCACCGGCCGGCCGGTCGCCACAAAATAATCCACATATTCGTAGGTTTCCGGGTAGTCTCCTCCGTGGTCAACAAACACGGCCTCAAACGCCATACCTAGCCGCTCCATCAGGAGATAAAGTGCCACCGAGTTAACGCCAGCCCCGAAAGACAGATAGTTTTTCATTTTACCTCGTTACCAGGGCTGCCCCTGAGTTGCTGCCGAATAGATCGAGTTGGCCAGGATGGACATTAATGTGAAAATCTGGGATTTGGTCACGGCTAAGTAAGGGTAATATATTCGCCGCACAGCAACTTGAAACACGCTTGGCATAGGTCAAGTTCTATCGTAGCGCCATCGCCAAACACTGAGCCGTACCCTCCGACGGAGTGGATAGAAACCATTTCTTGCCATTCAATCCAATCGCTAGCGGTAAACTGTTTCTTGCAACGGTCGCACTCTATCTTCGATACGCACCGCGTGGTTTGCCTAATGGCTTGTGTGTATTTCATCATCGCCTCCTAAGTTAATCTTCCTTCCCACTCCCACAAACGGGAAACTGTTGTGATTGTAGTTCCCAGACACCTAACTTTCTCATCCACGTAACGCAATAAGCCTCTTCGGTCATTCCCCACCAGGGGCAAAAGGGCCGCTTGGTTCGTGATCCTTGTCAGCGTGGGGGCACTCGGTACTTCCGCAGGTTTCGGCGTGGGTGCATTTCATAATTCCCTCGGTTTTCCTGTGGCGTAAACGCCCTTGGTTCTGACCAGCTTGGCAGGACTTCCGCCCAGTATTTCAGCGGCCTCTTTCCTGGTTCGGGCGGCCACGCGATATGGCCATCCGCCCGCAAAGCACTTCCACACCGCCAACATCGCCTTGCCGTCTTTGTCCCTCATCCCAACTCCTCCGCCAACTGGCGGTCAAATTAACCCTCGCCCAACATCAGGCAAGTCTTTTCGTGCAGGTCTTCATCCGTCCCTATAAACTCTACGAACTTTGCTGGGTCTTTATGCCGTGCGAATGGCCCGTCTTGGTGATGATACTTGCATAAAGGGGCTACATGGTCGTGTTTTCTCTGGCCCATTCCACAGGCATGCCGACAATGATGAATGTTTGCCTCACCACCGCAACCAGGGACTAGACAGCCCAGCTCCACGATGCGAGAAAATCTATCTTTCTGCCGTTTAGTCGGGCGTTTAGACATTTCCTATGTCCCCGACAGCCGTTGCGATCGGCGCGCCACCCATGCAAGATATTTACCAAGCTCTGCTACTTTTGACCATCGGCGCTTCTGTGCTGCGGTCTTGGCGCTCAAAGTATTTCTCCCCATATATCAACAATGATTTCCTCAACGGTCGAAACAACCCTGTAATGGCCGCGCCAGGATGCCAGAAGGTCTTTCTGCGATTGCTTCAGCGCCGACCCCCTGACCTCCCCGGTTTTCTTGCTGACCGCTTCTGGTGACTTGATCTCGTACCAGAATGTTTTACCAGCGTGCCCGACCAGGATATCATCATGCCCAACCTGGACAGTAACGCCTCTTGCGACCAGGGCGGCAACTATTCCCGGCTGGTTGGTGTCGATCTTTGCGGCCCTTCGGTATTTGCTCATTTATTGCCTTTGGGCTTCTTGGCCTTGGGCTTGCCGGTGGACTTCATCGGCGTCTTGGCTTTCAATGGCGTTTTCCTAGCAAGGGCGGTTCTTTTCATGGCTTCTGTACCGGCTTGCCGTGATTGTTACCGGATGGGTCGTTTACCCAATCGCGTTTCAGCACCTTTTCGATCACAGCCGCTATCTCAACCTCTGCATTTATCCCCAGAAAGGATAACAGTTGCAACCCATAGATCAGAGTGTCGGCTACACCATCGGCAATCTCATCTTTGTTAATGCCGTTCACGCCGCCCCGTATCCCCTGCGTACCCTTCAGGACATGGTGACAAACCTCGCCAACCTCTTCGGCCATACCGAGGGCGCATTGCATAGCTATAAAGTCGTTGGTGCCGAAGTTAAGATCCTGCCAAGCCCTCAACTCTCCTTGCCTTAGATCAATCATCATCACCCCTCCATGGTTAACTGCTTGAAATTATCGACCCCCAAACTACATCAATCTAGCCATAACAATCCGGGCGGCAGAGCCCCATACCTCAGCCTTGGTGTGAGCGGTCATGGCTTCCGCGTCTTCCTTGGGCCTGTTTTCTGCCCTGCCAATTAGGCCCCTGAGAGCTGCGTTCTTCGCCTCGTTATCACAGGCGGTTTCATAGTCGCGGAACGTCTTGGCCAAGTCGCGGATCATCGTTTTTGTTTCTTCGGCCATTGTTTCATCAGGCATAAGGCATCCTATAGAGTTAACTGCTTGAAATTATCCCCGCCGAACTGCCACCGGCTGCGCTAGGTGTAGCGGTTCTTTGTTCTCATCTTTGGCCCCATTCAATGAAAGCGGCAGAAATGATAATAAAGAAAATTGCTACCCCACCAGTCGATAGGACGGTTGGGATATACCACCATTCAAACTCGGTGGACTCGAATGGGAAATAATGGAACGAGTAGAAAAAACCCCACACCGCCGCCGCAATCACAGCCACCCCGCCGATTGCTGTTCCGAATCTCTTGATATGTTTCATCTCCATCCCCTCGCATTAATTAAACTTCGTGGGCCGGGCAACTGTTGTGATTGCCCTTCCCGGCGATCACTCGCCCCAGACCTTATCGCGCTTCATTTGCGCGATCATCGCCGATCCTAATCTGCCGAAGCCCATCATTTTCCCGCAGAGCAACCGGCGCAGAGTTGGAGCTTTCCAGCCTTTGCGCTCGGCGTATCGTGCCACTGTCCCGTACTTCTCGCGTATCTTTTTGGTGCTCATGGCATCTCCTGGCCTTGAAGGAAAGCGGGGATTGGTTCTTTCCTCGCCATCTGTTTCATAAAGAACGGCCACCCGGCCGCCGCGCATTGCGTTTTGAGATCATCGGCCCAAGGCGCTTCCATGTCCCTGGCCTGCGGCCCCGATTCACCACCGCAAATCACCCAATTAATCAGGCCATGCCCACATTCGATAATATTCATGTGTTGCCCTTCAGACAGGCAAAGCAACCATTCCGATCTCATCCGCACCGGCCCAATCATTGGCTCAACCGAAACGAAGCGGAGAGCCGCCGGGGTTTTGAGTAAAATCGGAATCCGCTGGTCAGCCATATCCTGATTCTCTGCCGTTACCCCGAGCCAGACATTGCGATACGGCCAGCCTTCCGGCAACCTTCCGGCGATATTCTCCGGCCGCTTGGTCAGCAGCATGTAAGTTAGGTGCGGAGTGCGGCGCATGATCTCCCACGCCTCGTCCCGCCATGCGTCGGCATCCTCGATAAAGAAGTCAGACCATGAGCAGACAAACACCTTGGCAGGTTCTTTCCACCTTAGCGGGGCATTAAATGTGTGCTGTTTCGACCTGATAACGATTGCCGGGTCTTGCCCATACCGTGCCTTGTCTCGGTACATATAGCAATGAGCGCAACCAGGCGACACCTTGCGGCACCCTTGCCAGGGGTTCCACGTATGGTCGCACCATGATATGCCTGAATTTTTAGCCATAAACCCTCCGATATTGATTAGTAAGAAGCTATGTCGTGAATCTATCCCATCCGGCATATTATGTCAATGGTGAATAGTGAGTTTTATTTACACACAATGCCCAAATAACCCTTGACGCCATATTCCGGCCTTGGTACAAATAGCCATCACCGGAGCAAAACTAACTTGGAGGGTTTGGGTATGCAGGGAGAAATAAACCACTTTTTTTATAGCGAGAAGCAAGCGGCTCTTTATAGCCGATCTGATAACCCCCAGCACAGAAACATCGCCTTGATCGAAGGGAATGAGGTTGTCTATACCTGCTGCTCTGATACCGCTGACCACGGCTGCCTGTTCGGCGATGAACAGCCTTTAGGTGTAGGCGTGTGGCTGAAGTGCGATGGCCACTGGAATAAATAGCCATCACCAACACACGGGAGGAAGGCGATGAAAGCAAATATCAATGAGGTTTCCGGGAATGCCGCAGAGGTCACGCTGGACGGTGACGGCTGGCACGCAGTGGTCACGGCCAATATCGCGCTAGACGAAGGGCTTTACGAGGTCGTTCTTGATTCATGGATCGCCTTGACCGATGAGATTAAGATATGGGTTCCAAGCGCCCTGATATCTGGTAAGGAAACCGAGATTGCAGTTAACGAGGCCCTGGCCGCATATTACGAAGCGGATGCCGAGGCTACTAAAATTAACGAGTTGGAGGACTGAAAAATGCGTAAGGATAGAATTGAATTAACCGATACACCCATGCCCATGATTATGAAAATGTCTGACGGCAACCCCGGCGCTGTCAATGTTTTGTGCCGGATGCTAAAAGAGGGCGAGGCCATCGACCGGGACAGCGCCCTTGGCGGATATGGCGCACTTCTGGGCATGGACACCCACGGGATTTACGGTTCCCGGATTTAGATGCTTTACAACGATGTGTGCGGAGAGAACCTGGAAAACACCCTGGGGGTTCTCCGCGCCTGTCAGCTTGGGCATATTTCTGACTCTACCTTGAACCACGCCATAGATAACCGGGGCGAGGGGGTAGACGTGGCGGCTCTGGTCGCTTACGTGAAGTCAGTATTGCCTGGATTTGGCGTTAAGGATGCCGAGGCCGTGAAGATTCAGGAGGCGGAATAGAATGGACATCCAAGCCAGCTTAGCGCCACGTTCCGAGGATGGCCGGAAAGGGACAATGCGCCAGACTGAAATTGAGTGCCACGAGTGCGGCCAGACGATTTATGCCGACATTGACACCGGGATCAACGGGAATCATGTGATTCTCTGCCCTTGCGGCCACGAGCATTGCCGGGTAGTTGAAAGGGGCCGGATAACCTCTTCGCGGTGGGATCAAAGGAATAGAACTGCGTCAACGGTAACAGCTTCGACAACAACCACCGGAACGGATTTCTATATTTGGTCGAGTGTGACAATGACCAGTACAGCATCTAGTTATTTTACTGTTGTTTGCGCTTAACCAGCCTCACGGCTGATACAGGAGGAGAAAATGAACGCAAAACTTTTAGCAGCAAAAGCCCGGATCGCGGCCATTGAATCACGGGTGGCGGGGATGCTGGCTGACAACACATACCGGACTATGCGGGATGAAACCATTGCCTATGATGGTTCATGCTTTCGTGAGGCCGAGGCAGAACTTACCGAGATCGCCGAAAGTTTGGAGCGCAAAGACGCGGCCAGGGAGTTGGCTTTATCCCGTGGCGACATCCTGCCCTATGGATATCCGGCTACTGCATACGGGTGGGGTCGTGACCAGAGGACTAATTCACCGGCAGAACTGGCAGCCAAGCCGACCTTTACCGAACCGCCCCCGGAAGTGGCTGAACTGGTCAAAAGGTTGCGGTATTGCGACAGGGTTTGCATACTTGATGCGCCTGGAGGGCAAGGAACTTATAAAGAGCTAACCAGCGAAGAAATTGTCTGGGTGATTAAGGCTCTTGAGAATTACAAACCGTAAGAGAAAAGGGGGATGAAGATGCCAACCATCACGATAAGAACGGACAAGTCAACGCCGAACTTTTGCGCTCTCGAAGCTGTGGCAATGTGGATGATGGATAATTACCTCACCAGGAATCATCTTAGTGAGCGAGAAATTGTCGTGAAAAGCGGCCGAAAGATCAAGGTCACGGAACTCGCAAGGAAGAAAGGTAGCTCAATATGCAGTTGCCGGTTCAAGGCATCACTTGTTGGAAAAAATAAGGGGGAATGAATGCTAAATCCAATCGACTTCACCGACCTACTGCCCGAGGTAGAGCAGACGCACCTTGGGGGGATTATCACCGGCAATCAGTTTATCGCCTTGTCCGTGGTCTTTGTGGCCATGGGCCTGCTGGTTCTGGCCGGGTTTCACGCCAGGGATTTCTTTGTTCCCCCGGCCAAGGGCAGCGTCATGGACTACCGGCCCGCGCCGATTGCTGGCAACATGGGGCATATTGTAACCCCTGCAGAGGCTAAGATTAAATTCAGGGCCGCTCATCCGGAGTGGCGGGAGGTGGGAGAATGAAAACGGTAAACATTGAACATTGCGGGGATTGTCCGCACAGATATTACGAGGGCAACGATTTATACTGCGAAGAAACATCCTTGAAAACCAGCGAGAACGCCCCTATCCCGTCATGGTGCCCATTGACAGACGCCAAAGAGGTGGCCAGATGATCGCCACCCTCAAGCAAAAACGCCGGGAGGGAGTCAAGCGGATTGGCGAACTCCAGAAAGAGCGGCAGTCCCTTGATGTGCAGATCGCCGTGGCCTCTACCGAGAAGCGGGTGAAGATTACCGAGGCGCGGCGGCGGAAAATCTACCCGCTCATTTTAGCGGATCTCGACAAGGGCCTGGATTTTCAGAAGGTGGCCCGCAACCTGAATATCCGTGGTTTCCGCAACGATGGCCGGGTCTGGCGGGCTGCGGCGGTTGAAACTGTCTGGCGGGAGGGAACGCTATGACCGCCAAAAAGATGGCACCCCGCGACCAGTATTGCGAATGTGGCTGCGGTCTGAAGTTCGCTGGGCAGGCCGTGCTTAACGCCCGGTGGATTCGCGGCCATGAGGACAAGATGTGCGAGCTAATCAAGGCCGGGAAAGCTAAACCGCCTTTTGTCATAACCTGCCAGTTTTGTGAGCTCGAAGATGTCCCAGCCCTGGGCCGTGGCCAAAAGTATTGCACCGAGCGACTTACCGGGAGGAAATGCCAGCAGCAGGCCAAGGACGCGAACCGGTACGCCAAGGCCGGTCTGCCCAAAAAGCACACGCCCAGCAAGCCCTCCCCTAAATACAAATACCCATTCGACCGGGTTAAGGAGTGCCTGAAAGACACGGAAGGCCGCTGGTGTGAGTGTGTCGATAATGCCAGGTGCCTAGAGGCGGTATCTGAAGGTGGTTTGCCGAAGCTGCAATCTGGTATGGAGAAGCATTGCTACAGACCAACTCGGGCGGCTTCTGCCGGGTCGGCGATTGATTGCACGGTTTATCATTCTGAAAATAAACGGAGCCAGTCTAGCCGGGGGGCTCAATGAAACTGAAACTTTGCGATGACTGCCGGAGACTGTACCGGCCCACCAACGGGAAGCAAAGATATTGCCCCACCTGCGGCCAGCATCGTGCCACCGCCCAGCAGATGCAATCATTCCGTGGCAGTACGGTAAACCCGCTTTTCTTGCCGGAAACCCGCGAGGAGATAGAGGCGGTTATGGATGTTTTTGGGGATTAGTAAATAACTACACCGAATGGATTAAAAAATGTTGACTTGCCCGCTTGATAGGCTATTATTCGGGACAGCGGACTTGCGCCGCGCATTGGGCCTTGGAACTCAAGCGATACCGATTAGTTTTCTTACTCCGGCAACGGGAGGCTACCCCTCCGAACTTCCAAGGCTCAGATCGCGCCTCTCGTCTGCCGGGGTTTTTATTCAGCGTTTCCACCCCAATGCCGTCATAGCTCAGTTGGTAGAGCGCCTGCCTTGTAAGCAGGATGTCGCGGGTTCGATGCCTGCTGGCGGCTCCAAAGATAACCTGTGTAGAAAAACGATTGCTGCCGCTAGACCGGCGACAGGCAACGGCCTCAAAACAGGGACACCCTACGAGACAGCAACACCGGAATCAGCCCCGGCCTGGGTTTCACTTTTGACCAGGAAAGCAAGCTCCCTGATAATGTGCAATCGTTCCGGTTTGCCGGTTTGTTCTTCGGCCAGAAGGCAAAGCTATTAACTGCTGTCTAGATACGCCTAAAAATCGAGGGTGAAAGGCTGGCACCCTAGAATCGAGAGGAGGAGCGGCATGAAGGCAAAACTCAGATGGAAGATGGAACCACGCGAAACCGGGTTACGGTCAATCGGATCTGGCCCGAGAGGCTATTTTTACCATGACGGCGAAAAGGTTTACGCGCGCGTTTGTGCCCATGGTGGCAACTGGGCCAGACCGATGGCTGGATGGTATTGGGTCGCCGGGTGGGATTCAGATGTGCCATATCAGAACACGTCCGGTAGCCCCTGCGAGACGATAGACGAGGCCAAAACACAGGCGGCTGAATATGTGCGCCAGAATAGCATTGCATAAGGGGCCTGTTCACATCGGCAGGCCCCTTTCGGAGAGTTCAAAAATCAAATAAGGAGGGTGTATGATTAACCGGTAAGAAATAATCAAGAAATATTCGTTTCTGCGGACCAACAATCACGACATCCCGGATGCAACAATCGAGTTTATCAAGGATGCAGCGTTAAGCGCGTATGATTCTCTGCATGATAAATACTGCGGGAAGTGCCAATTTAACGGGAAACAGATGGTTTACCCATCCCAATGTACCGGGTGCGGTGGGCATGGAGAGAAGCGCAATTTTAGGCTTGCATAGGCGATACAAGATAAAGTTTTGGGTGGTGGCGGAATAGAGACGCTACCAGATTAACTGGTGAACCGGAGGGCAACCGAAGGCGAAAAGTGAGGGGAGGCCGTAGAAAAGCCGCCGTTGGGAATAAAACCAATGGGTGCGGACGATCTACGGTGAATGAGCTTGAATCTCCCCATGTCGGAATCGAATCCGGCCCACCCAATTTAATCATTTCCTGGAGGGGAAAACATGAAAAAAGACGAAATCATCGCCAAGATTAACGACACTTCTGGGCGGATTTCTGATCTGCAAAACGACAAGATAGGGCTTCTTGCCAAGCTTGCCGAAACCGTCTCTCCCTACAGAGTCGGCGAGATAGTGGATACCAAAGGGTACAGCTACCGAGGATCAAAATGCAAGATTTCTCGTATCTCAGCCCAACCGACATACAATGGCAAATTCGAACTGCACGTGAATGGCAACGTCCTCAAAGCAAACGGCGAGGAAGGTGCCAGACAATGCGATTGGGACGAGAAAATCAGCTAATCGAATAACCCTTGCATCCATTTCCAGATAGTATATCATAAATCACATGGAGCCGCGAACTCTGAACAAATCCAGAATTATCTTCCCCCGGCTGGCCGTTTGGCCTTCAAAACTTCGCGGCTCTGATTCCAAGCGGCTGGCCGGGGGATTCCCTTTTTATACCAGGAGAGAAACACGATGGAAACCAATGAAGAAATAGCGGAAGCGAACAGAGTATTCGCAGTAACCACCTTTTGCCCGCTCACTAAAGATAAGTGCAGGGTGGATTGCATTTGTTTCGGGACACGGCAAATGAACAGCACGGGGACAATGTATGGCCCATACTGCGGGAACCATATGTTTTCCGGCGAATAATTTAACCTGGAGGTAATTAACAATGACTGAGGACAAGACCGAACCAGAAACCAAAGCCCTTGCGCCGTGGGTCGAGACGATCAGGAAGACTGAGGACAAGTTCCACGAAATCACCAAGGCCAGCGGCACAGAAGTAGCTTTTGCCGTTGAATCAATGTTCGCTTTCCAGGCGGTGAGCCGCAACGATTACACCAAGGGGATTGCCGAGAAGAACCTGCCCTCGCTTCGTGATGCCATTATAAACATTGCCAGTATCGGCCTTTCGCTTAACCCGGCCATGCAATATGCCTACCTTGTCCCGCGAGACGGGGCTATCTGCCTGGATATATCCTACAAGGGCCTTATCAAGCTGGCAACTGATACCGGGTCAATGCTGTGGGTCAGAGCCGACCTTGTTTATGAGCGCGACCAGTTCACATATCGCGGCCCGGCTACCGCCCCGACCCATGAGGCAGATGTGTTCGGCGACCGTGGCGCCTTTGTCGGGGTTTACTGTATCGCCAAGACTATCGAGGGCGATATTCTGGTGGAGGTCATGACCGCCAAGGAGATTGAACAGGTCAGGGACACCTCCCAGGCGTGGGCGAAAAAGAAGGCTGGCCCGTGGCGTGACTGGTTCGGCGAAATGACCAAGAAGACCATCATCAAGAGGGCGTCGAAGACCTGGCCGCGAAGCGACAAGAACGACCGGCTGGCGCAAGCGGTGGAGGTCATTAACCAGCATGAGGGCTTCGCGCCGGATGTGGTTGACGCGGTGCAAATGTTGACCGATGAGCAGGAGAACGAGATTCACGCTTTCATCGAAGACAACAACCTTGACCGGCAGCGGTTTTTCAAGACCTTCCACATTGACAGCATCGGCCAGCTTTCGCCCAAGGACTTCCCCCGCGCTATGGTTGCCTTGAAGGCTATGGTGGGGCGATGATAACGCTTAATATTCCCCAAGGCACTCCCGAGTGGAAGGCCGAGAAGTGCGGCAAGCCGTCATCAAGCCACTTTGATGAGATTATCACATCTAAGGGGGCACGATCAAAGCAATGGGAAAAGTACCTTTATAAGCTGGCAGGAGAAAGAATCACTGGCGTCCAGGCAGACAACTTTTCGAGCGGCCCGATGGCCGGTGGCGTTGAAAAAGAACCAGAGGCCCGGGAATTATGGCAACTCCTGAATAACATCGAAGTAGATCAGGTCGGAGTATGCTACCGGGATGAATCACGGGATTTTCTATGTTCCCCAGACGGGCTAATAGGCTCAGATGGAGGGCTGGAAATCAAGTGCCCATTGATCCATACCCACGTAGAGTATCTCCTTGACGCCAAATTGCCGACAGCTTATTTCCAGCAGGTTCAGGGCAGCCTCTTCGTCACTGGCCGGGAATATTGGGAGTTTATGAGCTACTACCCAGGAATGAGGCCGCTCATCCTCACGGTCAAGCCTGATCCGGTATTCCATGCGGCCCTTGGTGCGGCTCTGGTTGAATTTTGCGCCCAGCTTGACAAGGTAACTGAGGCAATCAGATGAAACGAAGATCAGACCAGTGCCTATTCTGCCACCGACGCGCCTGCTACGAGCGTGTGGTTTCTTCCCGAGACAACGGGGCCGCCTATGATGAGGTAGCCTGCGATGCCCACCGCGCCGAACTTTACGCCCACTCGGATAAGCTGGTAGGCGTGAAGAAGCATTTTATCAGCAGCACCGGGAAGCAGAAGCGCGGGGAGCCGGTTGAATGAAGCGCACCGTTAACTCTGCGGAATCATTGTCGATCGTTATTGGCGACCTTCGTGAACTGTTCAAGACCGAGAAGTATATCCAGGTCAGCGTCACCACCGGGAAATCTCGTTCATTGAACCAGAACGCCATTGCAGGAGAACTAGCATGAAACCGCCTGAGATTGTGGCGACCATAACTGATGACCTTACTCTATCCTTTGATATCCCGCGTATGTTGCAAGCTGTCTTGGCCGGGATCGGCAAGGGTGAAAAGGTCAGGGTGGATATTCGCAAGTGGTACAAAAAGCGCACCCTTGACCAGAACGCTACCATCTGGGGGCCTGATTACGCCCTGATTATACCATACGTTTTGCAGACTACCGGCCAGAGTTTTGACCCTGAAGAGTTGCACGACTTCCACAAGCGAAAGTTTCTCGGATTCGATGAAGCAAAGGGCTTTCCGGGGCTGTACCGAGTGAAGTCAACCAAGGGGCTTGATACCGTGGGCTTTGCAACATTCCGGGAATACTACTGCCGGTTCTGGGCAGAAAACGGCCTTTACATCCCCGACCCCGACCCAGCTAAAAAGAAGGTTGGTAAAACCAAATCTTCATAGTATATTTCACAAGCGGATAGGGTAGCTCCCGACAAGGCGTGATTCATCACCATGCTTTCCGCTTCCTCCCTGTGATGATAGACTTTGATGGAGGTCTGCCTAAATGCTTACCCAAGAAAAAGTAAAAGCTCTGTTTGACTATCTTCCGACCGGCGAGTTGATATGGAAAGTCCGTCTATCTAATAGAATAAATATCGGCGATACAGCAGGTCATACGCGTCGGGGAGGGTATTTAATTACAGGGATAGGTGGCAAGATTTATTACAACCATCGACTTGTGTGGCTATGGCATCATGGGTATTTACCTGAAAACTACATAGATCATATTGACAGAAACACATCGAACGCGAGGATTGAAAATTTAAGGGAAGTGTCTATGTCGTGTAACTTACGGAACGCCAAGCAACCGATAAACAACACTTCTGGGGTTAAAGGCGTGTCGTTCAACAATAAAAACAAAACATGGCTAGCGCATATCCATTGCGAGGGAAAGTTGTTGAACATCGGGACGCATAAAGACTTCGGTGAAGCTGTTTGCCACCGCCTTGCGGTAGAGCAGGCTTTAGATTGGGGAGGGTGCGACTCTTTAAGCCCTGCCGCCTTATATGTGAAAACCAACATAACCCGGTCACTTCGCTGATGAAGGTCAAGCAGTTGAGCGAGTACCTGGATCATGTGCAAGCGCATTACAAGACACTTTCCAGATTGGCTGCTCTGCCGGCTGTGTTTGTGAGGTTGAAGAGGACACCGAGGTCTGGGCGGTGCGGATGTGGAACAGAAGGGCAGTGTAACGCCAAACTCAGCGGAGCCGCCGCTGAAATAACAATAAATTGCCCGACATTCTCGGCTTCCGCTGAAACGTATTGTTAAACCTTTTAAAGGAGCAATTTAATGGAAAAGCATTTCGTAGTGTTCTCCAGCCCCGGCAGCTTCATGGCTGAACAGACTCAGAAGGAAATAGCGGCCTGGGATATTGAAACGGCAAAGAAGATGGCGAGGGGCATTAAAGAAAGGCACGGGGCGTTGCCCTACGGCTTTCAGTTTGTGACCAGGGAGCGAGGGGAGGAAGACTTTGACAGCAAGGAAACCAAGAGAAGCCACATGTACTACCTCGGCGGGCGGATTTGGACTCTGGGCGAGCTGAAGGCCCGGAACGACCCAAAAGACAGCATCCTGATTTCCAATATGGAATGCAACCACTGGCCCAGGGTGATAGAAAACAACAACTCTTGGAAATGGACGCAGCCACTCCAGGACTTGGATGTTGTCTTAGATTTTGAGGTTTAACAGTAGTATTAGGCCGACAACGGAATAATCAGGATATTATGCGACACTGGCGATTTACCAGGGAACAGGCGCAATCTGGAGCCGCAAAGCGTCTCAGCAAAATCCTCGCCGCTGAACCGCCAGAATATCCACAAGGGAGGGTGCCCGGTGAAATAATCCAACGCCAGAACGGGCAGGAGCTAATTGTCGCATTGTTTCCGTGGGGCCGCTGCACTCAGTACCGGGCGGTGTTCCCTGACGGGGAGGGAATAAAGGGCGGCATGGGACAGATCCATGCGGAAATCAGGCGGAGAATACCGCCGTTGTGGGGGTGGTGATCCTCCGCATGGTCTGGCCAAAGTTTGCCGCGTCGAACCATGTCGAATGCCCGAAGTCTGGCTCTATGACAACCTGGATATTCCCTGACGGCTCAATCGGGCCACCCTGCCCGAGCGTGCCATAGCCCAGAGCCCGCCCAAGGAAGGTATCAGCGGCCTCAAGGGCGGCATCCTGGCCAGCGATATAGACCACGATCCGCTCAAACGACACCCACCCGACATTAAGCCCGTTCTCGTTCCAGTTGGCTTTGCAGGCTGGAGCGATCATGTGCAACTCTTTTATCCTCGGCCAGCCCATTAAGGCCAGGGCGTCAAGAGCCACATCGGCACCGTTTGAGTGCGTCCCAATGGAAACCGTGAACCCCTTGGCGAGATACCGCTGGATGGTTTTGACGGTCTTCTCGGCCCGTTCCTGCTCACCCATCGGCCGCAACAGTGGATTGACGTAATATTCAATCTTCTCGGCGAAAGTTTCCAGCTCGGTGTGGCAATGGGTAACCGCCTTGCCAGTCCAGTTCTTCGCCTCTCCTGGATGGTTCCCAACACCGCAGATAAAGATGAAGACGTGTTTCTCAGCCATTGCCCACCCCATCGTTATTCTGGCTGGTCGGGATATGCAGCAGCGCAAAGGCTCCGGTCAGGCCGGCCGACACTACATTCCATTCCCCCTTGTATGCGGCCACAACGACAGTTATCGTTATCCCAGCCGCGATGATTACTTGCACGGTGTGTTTGCTCATCTCAGATTATTCCCGGCATATAGACGGTAGCCCCGCCCCGTTTAACTGCCGTTAATAGCTGTTTCCTGGTGCCGCCAATGCCGAGAGGTAGTATATTTGACTTCTTTCTATTCTCGATGGGGTAAAGCGGCTGGAGATTGCTTAATGCGTTTACTTCTCGCGGATCGAATATCCCCGCCTTTGTAAAAGCATCTACCGGGATTATATGGTCAATGTGGAAAGACTCTCTATCCGACCATGACATCCCATCTCGGAATTGAGATTCGATGTGAGAAACAAATTCATCTCTGGTGTAACCTAAAGCAGCCTCGGTTTTTATGCATTTTCTCTTCCCAGAAGCGGAGATTAACCTTCTATACAGGTTTTTATACCGTGTTCGCTGTCTAGCCCTTACAGACACCTCTTCAGCGGTCAATATAACCTTTTCCGGTTTAATTATTTTTGGCCGCAAGGCTCTCTTAACCTCCCAAGCATCCCGCATATGCTGACGCTGTTCTTCTGTAAAAACTCTTCCAGCCGTTGTCTTGTAATTGGAACGGTCAATTGCTCTCATTTTTGCGCGGGTCTCGTCGCTACACCTTGTCCCTTTTCTCTTTGAAGGGCGGCCAGAGACTTTCGTTGATATGCTTCGCCCCTTATCCATAACTATGCCATTTGCCAATAATACTTTCCGTATGGTGTTTTTTGCGACACCATACCGGGCAGAGATATCACAACAACTACTACCGGCCAAATAACACGCCTTCATAGTTTCGACCTGCCCCTGTTCAAAAAGTATCCGCGCCGGCATTTATAACCCCTTGGTATATGTCGTTTTACCGTTTATTTTACGTGCCGTTAATATCATACCACGTGGATCGCCGGTGGTTAATCCCAAATGAATCCAACCGCCACTTTCTGGGAATTCGTTTATCACTTGGTCGAAATCTCCGAGCAGTTCAGGGATTTTCCGGCACACGTCAATATTACTCTCCCCGGTTACTGTAAAATCAGCGGCAAGGGCGTGACAGTGCGAACTTGTCTTGCTCCCGCCTACCGCCTTGTTTAGCTCCGGGGATCGGTAGCAACTTGTCACCACCATGGGCTTCCCATAATGCGCCCTGATCTTCTCCAGTGCTTCGGCCATCATTTTGGCGTTGCCGAGTAGCGGTCCGGGAATGGCGTTATTTATCCCGCGCCGGGTGGCCGTCGAGGATTTTATAAATTCTTCCGTTGTGAAATGCTCGGTCAGTATCATCCTCTCCCCGCCATAAAGTTAATTGTCCAAATCAGCAGCGCCAGGAACAGCAACAGAAAGATAAAGTTCATGTCTGCTCCAAGTCCGACCACACGGCCCGCGCCTGGGAGGGCAAGCAACGGGCCGGGGCCGGGGTTAAACCTCTTTCACCACCAGGTATTGCGAACCGTGAACGTAATCGGTAAGCATGGCGGTGGGGTAATCCAGCGTCTGCTCATTGGTCATGGTGTCCGGGTTGCCATTCGCCCCAACCTGCCACGTCTGGACAATTACCTTGTGGTCGCTGGTGTCGGCGTTTTAAATTCTGATACTCTTGGTCATGGTCTTCTCCTTTTTACTTGTTTGAGATTCTTGGGAACATCTCGAATAATCTCGAACTCACAAAGTCCACCATGTAAGCGACAACTTCAGTGTTTTCATGCCCGGTTTGCATCCCTTTGTTTTCCATGATACAATGAACTACATGGACGGCCTCATGTACTAAAACCCGGCGTGAAGGCTTTGGGAATATCATAACAAAATACGCTGAACCATCCAACATTATTCGTGAAACAGAACCGTTGCACTCATCCCAATCGCTGCAAAGTTCAGCAACATCTTTCCCGGCCGCTTCAATAAACGAGATGAATTGCTTGCGGGTTTTGATTACCATTATTTCAAGGCCATTGAGCCAATCAACCGTGATTATCCCCGCCCCCTCCGGCTTGATAATCATACTTGCTCCAAAGTAACCGCCCCCACCGCCCCAGAAGAGGGTGGCCTATGCGGACAGGCCCTGCAACCATCAAGCTTGGTGGCGTATTGAGCGCACGTTTCCGGGGATGGTGCCGGGTGGTAGTTGTGGGGGCATTTCATCTTGTACCTCGATACGCCGCCCGTAACTTCCTGTCTCGTGCATTAGCCGCCTCTCTGGGGCAACATGTCTCAACTGCATCCCAGAGGGCATCGTGTTCGCGCATGATCCCTTCGTTGCAGGTCTTGCACTTTGCATTGAGGCCAGACCGCAAATCCCCCCACGCTGCCACCCCTAGCCCAAGCACCAAGGCCATCAGCCCGCCGACCATCCAGCGCAGCATGGAAATCATCTGCATCAGCATAGGCCAGTCGGTGGCGTTCGAGAGGGTATAAACTTCGGCATGGGCATGAGTAGTGACTACAGACATCGCGATTATGGCAACTCCCAATAATGCAGTGATCAGCCCATAATCTCTCGCCATGATATACTTTCTTCCTTTACAGATTGCCACCCTTCCCCCCTTCTTAGTTATGGGCCGCGCCCGTTAATACGACCTAATCCGACTCGGTGTGGCTACCTCAACCGGCACCCCGTCTACAAGCTGGTAGGTGTAGGGGGTTGTCCCGTCATACACCGTTGCTATTCTGTTGTCGATCAGCCGGGCCGTCTCCAAATTGTGATGGCAAGCCCCCGCCGCCACCCTGTACCCCAGCGCGGCACCGATGGCCGGGAGTACCCCTGTGGCTTGGTAGATGTTGGCCACGGTCGGCCCGCCCCCAAAATACACGGCGCTCAGGCTGGCGTCCGACCCATCCACCGCCTCGAACAACCCGCCGTAGCCCATGTCGGTGGTGTAGTATGACTCCACCTCGGCTACAATGATGTCCTCTGACCACGCTCCTACCGCCCCCGCCATGATGTCAGCGAACTCTCCGACCCGGATGCTCATGGTGCGGGGCGATCTCGTCCGGTTGCCGTAAAACATCGCTAATCGGCTGTCCCGCAGCCGGTGCAGGGTCGGCAGTGTCACCCAATCCTCGGTGATCAGGCCACGATACGACCAATTAACCCCGGCATCGGCAGAGGTGAAATAGGCGCAACCGGTCGCCGGGTTAACCTCGTCATGGACGCGGGCCACAATCACATGGTTGTCGCCGTCTGCGTAGTAGCTACACTCGCTGGGGATTGACCCGGAAATAGTCCCCGAAAAGATGACCACCGGATCGCTCCACGACAGCCCATCGTCGGTCGAGTCAACATAGTGCAGATAGGCGACCGTTTTCGCGACGTTCCAGCCCTGCATTAAAAGGCGGATGGTGCCGTTTGGTAGAACGGTGAACTTCCAGGAGCCGGGGTTGAGGGCGGTGTGCTCAGCGGGGTACGGCGCGATATCATCTACCCGCCCCCAACTGCCGCCCGCTGGTTTGCGCCAAACCTGCACGGGGTGATAGGTCATCCCCCAAGTCGGAATGTCCGAAACCCACAGCGAGCCGAGAATGACAAGTTCGGTGCCGGTTGATGTTATCCCCGCCGCCGCGTTGCACACCACCTCCAACTCAGGGCCGCCGACCTCAAAGATGTACTCGGTTGCCCAAGTCTCCCCATTATCGGTCGAGGTCGCCAGCCAGATGTCATTAATGTCCCGGTACGGCCATAGGGGCTGGACACCGCGCGCATAAATAAAGGCCAGTGAGCCGTCCGCCCGCCGCCAAGGGGCGCTGGGATAGGCCAAATAGGTGCCGTCTTGGATGATTAGCTCAGTTGTGACTGTCATTATGCCACCACCGCGTGGTTGGCGATTACCCCAGATGAGACTAGGGCCGCGTTATTAACGTCGTTGCTGGAGAACGTGTAGAAGTACGGGTAGGTCAATGCCTGGGTCAAGGTCAGAACGGTGGGACTGCCAATCGGTGTAGTCTTCCCAGCATCGGAGTAGGCCGTCAAGGTCAAGGTTCCCACTGTGCCGCCTGCCGGGTTATGGACAATCCGAAAATAGACCCACGCGGCGTCCGTTATGTCTATGGGGCTGGGCGTTCCTATGGTTGCGCTGCCCGCGATAACCTCGGTAAGCGACGTAATTAGGTTATTTCCGGAATAAGCTACATTCACTGCCACAACCTTCCCGGCGTTGTCCACCGTACCAAGATCGCCAATCCCGTCGGCCACGCCCCAAGCGGCGATACTCCCAGACCCGGTTTCATCACCGTACACATCGAAGTAGTGGGTAAACGCCCCGGCCAGTCCGCTGGCGCCGACATCGTGGTATATATAGACGCTCTCATCCCTGGTGACGCCTGTAAAAGTAATGCTTGTGGCAGCCACAGTTAAACGACCAGGGACATCAACCTCGGTATAGGTGGTGTAGTCGGAGAAATCCCAGGTTACGACACAGGTAAAGGTGCGGTCCGTGCCATCATACTTCAGGCCCGCCGCCGACCCGGTGATGTCTTGGGAGAGATACCAGCGGTAGTTGCGCCCGACCGTGAACGGGGCAGTTTGCTCAAACGTAAATGTCAAATTATCGCTAGTTGTGGTAGCTCCGGCCACCCAAGCGCCGGTAGTGAGATCCCGCATTTCCGAAGCGCCGTAACCAGCCCCCGAGGTAGTGACCGTGGCAACGTCGATGTTTTCGGTAAATAGGACAGCGGGGTTGGTGTTGGGGCCAATCACGTCGGTAATGGCGACCGGCGTAGGCTCCACATCCCGGTACGCGGCTAGGTTGGCAGGGGAAACCCATTGCATATCCCCCGTCACCACATCCCGCAGGGAGATTTTATCACCAGCGGCCAGGGCGGTCTTCTCGGTGGCGGAGTTGATCAGGGCGCCGTGGGTGGTGGCGTCTGCTCCTATTGCCCTCTGCGCCGTTACCAGTGCAACAGGATCAGCGCCAGCAGGCTCACCACTGAAAGCCCAAGCGCCAGATACGGTATTGAGCGTTGCAGTAACGAGGGTGACTCCATCGGCTTCGTACACCGGCTGGAGGTTCGGGACACCTCCGGTGATTCCGGTGACGATGGTATCAACCCCGTCTTCCCACTGGTTGGCAACGAACTCATGCCCCGCTTCCGGGCTGAGTGTCCCGCTAGTTGTGCCGCTGGGAATGGAACTCCAGAACTCCGTGATAGTCGTGGCATTTTGGCTCTCCGTTTGGGTCTCCCCGATGACAACTCTTTGTTGCTGGTCACGCATCAGTTGTCCTCAAGATAGACCACTGTTTTGCCGGTTGCCCCCGCATTGGTCTGGCCGGTGATGACGTGGGTGATGCCGTTTTCGATCTGCACAGGCGGGTTGAAGGTGATATCGCCGACCGCCGTAGCTGAACGGGCCGCGCCTTCTCCGTCCATGGTGTCGATGCCATCAGCGTCAAGAATGTACAGGTTGTAGGAAGTGGGCGGCGCGCCGGTTCCGGGAATCGTCGCGACCCTGGTGATCTTTCCGCACAGGCTCACTTCTTCGATGTCTGGCACAGAACCATCACCTGAATCACCAACCCACTCGAAGACCACCCGCCGCGCCCGCACCGGCCCGCCTGGGTCCGTGGTTACTCTGACTGTTCCGCTCATGGCCGCTCCTTAAAGAAAAACCCGCCAACTCCGGTGAGGGAGAAAGCGGGTCCGGTTGTTCCGATGCCCAAGTTACTACAACAGCCAGGCGCTATCCTTGCTGGTCAATCCCTGAATCTTCTTTTTTCTGTTCGCCCTGCTCTCTAATTTCCCGCTCAACTTCGGTCAAAGCCACATGCCCATTTCGAATCAGCAAAGCATCGTAAGCCTGCCGTAAGGTAGACAACGCAATTTGCGTTTGAGCCAATTCTTTTCTCAATGCCAGCTTTTCAAGCATTAATATGCTCTCCCATTAAGCGTTATAAAATGGAACTTTTTGCAGAGTCCCGTTGACATAAAAGCCTAGATACCCGGCAACCGTCGCAGGCGGCGCACCACTCGCGCCCACGTTCGCCCCAGGGTATACGGTATGGCCTGTGACGCCCATCGCAGGTGCCGTCAGAATCACCGCGTCTAGGGCGGTCACATAGCTAATCCCGTAAGCGGCCACGCCATGCGCCAGCCGTATCTGCTTGTCTGGCAAAACGGAAATCGGCACGGAATAGTTAGCGCCCACCGTGAGGCCGTAAACAGTCGCGGCGTCCGCCGCTAAATTGATCGCCGCCGTGTTTGACACCCCGGTTATCTGAATCCCGTAATTGTGGTCGCTGTCAATTACGATACCCTTGCCATCGGTAGGGTTAATCGCATTGGGATGGATGATAAAGCCGTTTCGCCAAGCTCCGGTTTCATAGGTGCCATTGGCGTAAGCGTCGTTAGCTGCGTGAAGCGCGTACCCCTCGCTGCACTCAGAACCACCAAATGCTATAATGGTAATGCCGATCTTCTTTGTAACGGCGCTATACGCCTGTGCGTTACAGACATCCACCTCAATCCCACATAGCACATGGTCAACAGAACTACCCCCCCCAGTCGGGGTAGTGTTCCTTACCTCAAAAACCCCAGCCCACAAAGGCGACCCGGCTGTGGTTAAAGAAGTTGCCTGCCCGTAAAACGCCACATTTTGCAGCGTGTTGGTAGTCGCGTAGTCGTTCAGGATTGAAAAAACGCCGACCTCATTATGGGCAACGCCAGCGGTAAGAGTGGTCAGGACTTTCGCTGCGACCTGCTGGCTTGCAACAGTCCCGACGTTCGACACCTCCCGGTTAATATAAAACGTGTCGTGCAAAGCCTCCCCAACCGGAATTTTATCATACAGAGTCAACGCCTCGGTAAAGGCGACAGAGCCTCCGTAAAAATAGCGGTTCCCCGGCAACAAGATAACCGGCCCAACTATTGCCGCTGAAGCGGTTTGGATTGCCGCGTAATCATCGGTTACACCGTCACCGGCTGCCCCGAAATCCATACCGGTCACTAACTCGCGGAGCTTGGTTTGCACGTCATAGGTAACAGCCCCAGCGCCGGAAGCGGTAAACCCGATCAGCGATGAACCGTCCGACAATGCGAATGGCGAGACGTTTATTGAATCCTGAGTCCAGAGCAGCACATCGTCGGCGTCATAGAGGGCCAGCTTGTAAGACCCGGACAGAAAAACAGGAGCCTCGCCCCTTGCGTTTAGGATTACGGGGTTAGTGTTAAGGGCCGATAGCGCGTAGTTGGTATATGTGTTCTTCGGGGCAGTAACCCCGCCCCCTGGCTCATAGCTGTAGAGCTTGCCACCGACCAACGGATTCCCATCAGCATCGTCAGCGTGGAAAAGCGGATAGGGCAGAATTGAAACAGTCATTGCGGAACCCCCGTGTGAATGTGACTACTATAACCCACAAAAACAAAGATTTGAAGTGTTATTTAACTACCATTTGGCTTAAATTATAGTTCATACCCTGACCAGATTTAGATTAGAGTGCCTTATTGTCACATCTGACGCATCGGTTTCGTTTCTAGCCACTAACCATATCCGATCCCCAACAGCCACCGTCATAATACCAGCCGTTCCGCAAGAACCATAGTCAGTAGTTGAGAACTTCCGCGAGACAGCAATATTATCCTTTGATGTCGTATTTTGCATTACTTCAAATTTAAATGTTTTATTAGCCAAAGCGGAAAAGGCGGTGTTTGTCATAGACACCTTGTAAGCTCCAGCGCTGCCAGCAGAAGCCAGGAGATAATCGCCCATTGCCCAAGCCCCTGCCTCATTGGCAACAAAAGCCTTGGTGACATAGAAAGTGTCAGCTGAAACCTTGGTGATACTATAGGTGCCATTATAGTTGGTAGTTGCGTGGATGGTGATAATATCCCCGGTCAAAAGACCATGCGCCACATCGGTTATCAAAATGGTCCCGGCAACAGTGCCAGAATAATCGGCTACACTGGCAATCACACCATCTTTGCCAGCCACAAGCGTAAACCCGACCAATGAGCCTGCCATATTGTTCACCAAAGCATGGTAGACATTCACCGTGCCGATGGAAGTAGCAACGGCGTTTTCATACGAGTACATTTCCGCGTGTGCGGCTGTTGCTGATGACAGGGTGATTGTCCCGTCTCCGTCATCAGTTACCGCGATCTGATTAGATGTCCCTGCTACCCAGGCCGCCAGGTTGGCGCTTACGGTCTTCTTGTTCGCATCTGTCGCAAGTAGTCGGGTAGCAGTAGCACTTGACAGAAGGATTGACCCTGGCAAGGTGATCGTGATTGTCCCGTCTGTGTCGTCTGTGACTGTAACCTTATCGGTTGTCCCGGCAACCCAATCCGCAAGGTTGGCAACGCTGGCAGTTTTCTTATCGTCCCCGGTTGCCAGTAACCGCGAGGCAGTTGCCCCAGAAAGCAGAATCGAATCAGGAAGGGTAATTCTGACCTTGCCCCCAGCAATATCCGACACCGTGATTTTATCGGCCACCCCTTCGATAAAGGCCGCCAAAAAGAGCACAGAGACAAGTTTGGTATTTGCATCAGAGGCAATCAGCCTGTTGGCGATTATCCCCGGCCACCCGATAAGCTCGGCAATTTCAGAATTAGACAGCTCGATATTCCGCCCAACCCGCTCAAACAAAGCCCGGAAAAAACTCTGCCAGACCGGGTGCATATTCCCGCGCTGGTCGTACATCATTACGCGGGGGACGTCGGGGAGGGTTAGGTTGGTGGTCATTTCTGCCTCCGCTGCAAGTCGCCAGCCGCTCTTTTCGCCAGCCGGTTGCGCCGTTCGTTCAGCTTGTCAATCTCGGAGCGCTTGCGTTCGGCCGTCCACCGTTCGCCCTTCTCCCGCTCAATCTCGCGGATACGGGAAGAGATATCGCTGATCTCGCCTTGGATCTTGGTCGTTGCTGAGTTGTAGGCTTTCAGCGAACCACCTTCCCGCTTGTTGATATCTCTGGCCGCCGCTAAATCTCCTTCTTTTGCCTTGGCGGTCATGCTGGAGTAGGCTTGTTGCACCTCTTTAGCCTGGTCGTAAAACTCGGTCAGGTAACGGCTTGACCCGCTCGGCAACGTCTCCACAAAACTTCCAGCCAGGAAGGTTTCACGCAAGGTCATCTTGGGCTTGACTGGCGCGTCCTGAAGAAAGCGGCCCAGGTAATCAGTGGCCGTTACAGCAGAAGTCCCGAGCCAGCCGAAATATCCCCGGACTAGATGATCGACCTGAACCGGCGATAAGAAATCAGCCCCCACCGTTTCGGTTACTGCCTGGCCGGCCCTGCTTGCTAACTTGGCTGTTTCGCTGGTTCGGCTGCGGTATCGCTCCGTCACCTCCCGGCGCTCCAGTGCAGGCCCTTCAATATCCCGCCCGGTGAAACTATCCTTGTCGGCGTACAAGTCAACCAGCGGCTTAAACATCTGCGGCACGGGGTTCATGGCCAGGGTCTGCGTAACAGCCGCCCATAGCCGTTCAGCAAAACGCTTCCCGGTCATTTCATCGGAGGCCATGACCTCGGCCCCGCGCTCTGCGAGGGTAGCCATTACGCCAACCTCGAAAGGCTTGGGGATGCGCCATGCCGTGTTGCCAATCCTGAACCACCAGTAATTATCCCTGTCCCAATCCTCCCGCTTCTTCCACTCTTCATCGTCCTTGTAAGCCAGCATCAGCAGCACAGAGGCCAGAGCGGCAGCCCCGATTACTGCCCCCATCCTGGCCGGGTCTGCCTTGCCGGCGCGGCCCATCTTGTAAAGGCCCTGGACTCTGGCATTGAAAAACGGCACGACTTGAGATAAGAACCGCACCGCTTTCGCCGTCCCATGCAGATTGAAGTCGAGCATGTCCCGAGATGCAAAGGCCGCTTCGGCATGGCTCTTCCCTTCGCCGATCATCTGGTTATAGAGCGAGGCCCGGTTTGCCCCTTCGGAAATATCTCCTAACTCGTTGTACCAATCGGCCATTGCGGTCAGCATGTCGGCCATCTTCTCTTTGGTATCGACAATGGTTCCAGCCTTCACCCCCGCGTTTATCAGCTTGTCCATGTGCCGGGAACTGGTGCCGTCCAGGATAGTCCCAAACCGGATCAATCCCCGCCCAGCCAAAAGCGAGGCGTAAGTCTTGTCTTTCTTCCGCATGATGTTAACCCCACCGGCCAGGTTGCCGATTGCCTTGGCAGGGTTAAGGCTCATGGGGTTTTGCGCCAGGGCTGCCACCGAATCGCGGATAAGGTTGCGAACCTTAAACGAAGGATTAGCTGTGATTCCCATCGTCAGCATGTTCTTGAACTTCCCGGCCACCTTGAAGAACAGGGAATTAAACCCGGTAAACTCAATAGCCTCAAGGGCCTCATAAACCAGGGGATCATCCACCCGGAAATACTTCTTGCCGTGGAACTCAACCGGCGTTGTTCCGTCAGAAACTTTCTCAACACCGCCCTCGGTGTATTTCGTGCCTTTCGGGAGGACTTTGGTATAGCGCCCGAGATAGAAGGTGTTGTTCTTGCCCTTGGGAGTTTCACCCATAAACTCGGCAATGCCAACCTCTTTGGCCTTGTTGAGAGCCGCCCGCGCCGCCCGGTTCTTCGCGGAGGCGTCGAGCAAGTGCATCCAGTTCATCAATACGTTGGCGAACAGGTCTTCATGCAGTTTTCTTGTTCCGCCCTTCAACTGCTTAAACCCGTACTGCCTGGTCAGCCCGCCTTGGCTGCCCCTGCTCCCGGAAATACCATCTTCCTTGGCCCGGTAGAACGGGACATACATATCGCTTTCCCATGCGCCCCTGGTGTCGCCGTTAATCACTCCCGACTGCTCGGCAATGTCAAGGACGTTCTTGCTAGCCCGGTTGTAATCCTTCAGGACTTCTCGGTAAACCTTGGAGCGGAAAGACCCGTCTGGCATCTTCCCATCGGCCAGTTGCTTTAGTTCAGCAATGTCTTGGGAAGAAAACAGGTTCTCCCGTTCTTCGGCCGTCAGCTTCTCGGCCCGGTTGGCGGCAATCCACCAGAAGAACCGATGCTGTTCTCCGTTCAGTTTTTGAAGCGCCTTGACTATTCCGCCGCTGGCGTCCACGTTCTCAACCCCGCTGGGATCAAGGTAGAGATCGCCAAACATCATCATCGCCTCAAGCGGCCCCTCGGTGCCTTTTGACATTCTGGCAAGTTTGTATTCTCTCTCGCCCAGGACTTCCTTGATAGCGGCGAACTGGTCAGCGATACCAGCAGTCAGCTTCAATCCGGCCCGGTCTTTAGTCTCGGCCCACCATTCTTGAATGGTCTTAGGTGTAGCGATTCCACCTACGCGTTTAAGAGCCTCGGCTTGCTTGTCTGAAATATCACCAAACCCCTTATTGTTTTGCTTGCTGAACAGCGGGGAATCTTCTTTGGAATACCGGATGTCGGCAGTTGCTTCGCTTCTCCTAATATCCCGCTTGATCCCCTGCTCGACCATGGCCAGAATATCGGCGGTGGTCAGCTTCATCTGGAAACCGTGGGTGTTCAGCCAGGCCCGGATGTGGGCGATGATCTTGCGGATGACCATGCCGACTTTGCCGCCCATGCTCTCCGGTCGGTTGGTCTCTTGCTCGACGAAATAGGCCAACCCCTCTTCATTTCTCAGGTGCGCCGGGGTATCTCCTGGAACTCTGGAGAACGCCTTGGCCACCCGTGGGTCAGATTCGCGCAAGGCCGCAAACTCGCCAAGGAGGGAATCATACCGGGATGAGAACACCCGGTCTTCCCTCATGGCCCTGTGTGTTACTTCATGGCGGTAGATTCCTGGTGCCTCGCCAGGCTTAATCGTGTCGCTGACTAACCAAATCTTCCCATCGGCAGGCGAAAACGCGCCCGCGATGCTGCCGTCCTTGGAGTAGATGGCCTGGATTTCCACATCTGAGTCACTAAAAATTACGAAATTGAAGCTACCCTCGCCTGCTCCCCGACTGGTCCCGTCCAGGTACTTGATGCCACGGATTCCGAGGGAGTGGAGATATTCGGAGGCTTTCTGTTCCGCCCCGCCCCACATGCTGATTTCCCCGGCCGTCGCCATTTCCTGTAAGGCCGCGAGAATCTGCGGGTTGCCGTTCTGGCCGATACCTTTGACGATGCCGCGATATATTGCCGACCCGTCCTCGCCGTTTACTTCTATGTCGTGCAGGACATTCGCGGGTAACTTCTCCAGCGCCTTCTTGACCTTCTCCGACTGCTCGGAAAGGGGCCGATCCCAGAGCAAAAATTCATCGTCGGCCGGGGCTAGTTCTACTTGGTAGAGGGCTCCTTTGTTCTTCTTTACTGCCTCGCGGGATTTAAGGTCATTCAATTCATCAAGGTCTTTTTGAGACTCAGTGGCATTACGTGCCGATTTGTCTTTATTCGTCCAGTAGTCAACATTGCCCTTTGCTACTGCGATAGCTTGATCTACATCACCATTTTCGCCATGCAAAAGCTGCCGGACACTATCCCGTATGTTGGCGAGATAGTACTTTTGACCATCTACCGTTATATCAGTCGCAGTCAGGTTGCTCTGATACCACTCTGCGATATTCCGGGCCGACGCGAAATAAAGCCCGTGCCCATAAGCCTGCGCCCCTTCCCCTGTGCCTATCTTCTCGGTACTGAACTTATCATGCCGGGAAGCTGAACCATGCCAGGCGACCATCTTCAAGAACTTGCCGATATGCTCCGGCAACTGCCCCAAAGATTGCACCACCTCCAGCCTTTTCTTGTTCAGCAGGGCGGCAGGGGAAAGGATTTTAGACAGTTCACGCTTGACCTTGAATACCGTGTTGCCGGTCGGCTGGGTGTTGGATTTCGACAGCTTCACGCCAGGATATCTTACAACCTCATCGCCAGCGATTACTCCGTCATAGCCCCTACTGGCGATGAACTCGCCAGGGTCGGGGTATTTCTTGTTGAACTCCCGGATGTTCCGTTCGCCAGATTCCTTGAGCAGCCAGTCGGTTAACGCCTGGGGGGCTCCACCGGCCGCATTTCTAATCACCAAGGGGCGGCTCGGCCAGTAATCCTCCACACTGACCTCTGAGACTTGCCCGTATTTGGCGGCAAAGGATTTGTCCGGGGTAGAGTAAAGGCCCTTGCCCATCGAATACGCCCCGGTTCCCGTTGTGCCTTCGGCTGCACCTCGGTAGAGTTTCTTAGGCGGCTTGACGGTCGGCTGGGGGGATGTTTCGGAGTAGAGCGCAGTGCCCTTGTCGGTCTCCTTGGTCTGGATGGTGGCGAAGAACTCATCAAACCCGCCCCTGATCGCCGGTAGCTCTGAAACAGTGGGGTAGGGGTATGAGCCGCCTTCGCCTATCCCGAGCGCGTCGGCCGCCTCCCAATACTCTTCTGAAACCACGTTGGCCAAGTAGTCATTGCTTGCGCCCTGGTCGTGCAGCTTGGCAATCACATACCGCTCGAAGGCCCGCGCCGACATTTCCGGCCCGGTTCCCCAATATTCTTTAGTCCGCCGCGAATCAAGGGAGGTTGCCCGTTCCCGCATCGCTGTTGAGTTGATGGCCTTGACCACCGCGCCGAAGGCTTGAACCATCTCCCGGCGAATGTGCCCCTTATGGAAGAAGTCACTTCCCCTTGCGGCCAGTGACACGTCGAGCGCATCGGCAATGTCCTTAGACTTCTCTCCCCGCAACCGGGAGAAATAGTTTGACAGGCCATGCCACCACTCATGGGCCAGACTTCCGGCCCCCTCGCGCTTCGTCAGGTTAATAACGATCTGTGTCGGCTCGTAGTGCGCGGCTGGCGCGTCCTTCCCGCCTGACCCTCGCGCCCCGAAAGCCAACCCCAATTCGCCATTGAACGAGAGGGCCTTGGGCGGGATATTGAGAACCGCCGCCATATCCATCAGGGCGTCAAAGGCGTTGTTCAAATCCTTCTGCCGCCTGCCGCCTTCCACGTAGTTCCCGAACTGCACTCCCCTGAACCCGAACGCCTCGCTGAACATTTCCGGGGTTACATCTTGGGCGTTCCGCATGTCAGCGCCGACTCTGGGCTGGTTGATGTCGTACCGCTCCCGAGGGATTGCCTTCTTCTGCTCCAGTATTTCGGTCAGTTCTTCGTTATGCTCTGCTAGGTAGAGCCGGGCGTCCATGGCCTTGGCAAAGCCTTCTTTAATGCGGATGACATTGCGCCCGACCTTCTTGCCGATGAAGTACGGCTTGTCCCCGCCTTGGCGGGTGGAGTAGATTTCAAATTTCGTCCCGGACTGCTTCTCTTTCCCGGTATCAAGCAGCGCGTATTTGGCGGCGAAACTATCAAGCGCCTCCTGCCGGGTGTCGCCAGAGCCAAGTTCTTGCGGCATATTGCTAAAGGCGGTGGCCTTGGCGTCCCGCTCTACCGTCCATACGACCTTCGCCGGTTTATACGAAACCCCGCCGTAAACGCTGTATTCTCCCCGCCTGATCCTAATACCCTTGAGAGTTTTGCCATGTCCCAAAAGCTGGTATAGCTCGGCCCGGCCGCCAATGGCATCGTCAAGCCGCAAATGCTCTTTCTCGGCCACCTTCTTGCGCCATGCCGCCAGGTATTCAGGTTCATTAAGCAAGCGGTCGGCGGTGTCTCTGAGGGACTTAACTTGGTCAACCCATGTCGAAATCTTCCATGACTGATGCCGTGACTTGCCGGGCTTGTTGGGGATCTCGTCACGCATTGACCGCACCAGGGCCACGGCGTAAGAATCATGGCCGGCCTCAAGCAGCTTGTCGTAATCCGGTTCAGGCCATGACTTTGAAAGCGGCTCAGCGGCAATGTCCACAGCCTGCGCGGTCTTCATCTTGTCTTTGTAGGCGGCGGCGTACTCCTTCTTCGCCCCGGAGATTACTTCCCCAAAATCCTCAATCTTGGCCTTCGATTCCGGCTTCTTCTCTTCCCCCTTGTCTTTCTGAGAAGTGGGAGATTGGGAAGAAAGGGATTTCTCAACTTCGGCCAAATCAGACCGCCGCAAAATCTTTGCCGCTTGCTCAAGCGCAACATTGGCGGTGTCGAGATGCTCGGTTGCTTTCACGGTGGGCGTATTGGCGTGGATCAAATTACCGCCCAGCCACACGCTCCAAGCCATTTTAGTCGCCTTCTCTTTGCTCCCGTGAGGCGGAACGGCCACCAGGACAAACTTCTCAAGGCCGGGAAGTGCATACCCTTTCCCCTTCAACTTCTCGCCCAGCAGGGATTCAACTTCAACCGACGACTCAAGAACGGTCGGCCCTGATACTTGTGGGGGATTGGCGCGGAGCGAAGTAACACCCCCGGTAGTTACGCTTGGCGATGCTTTGTCAGTGGCTCCGGGGGTCGTGACCGCTTTCCCGCTCTGGGTCATGTACTCTTTGAGCGGAGTTCGTTTCCCTTCTACATCCATTGAGACAAGCGCCCATCTGGCCCCTGCGTTCCAGGCATCAACTCTGGCCTGTCTGGTCTTCAGGGCGTCGTCCGTCACCATGTCGCCCGCAAGGTCGGGATTCAGCGAGAAAGTCCCGTCATTGTTCCAGGTTTCGATTCCGGCCATTTGCTTGAATAGGCCGACGGCGATAATGTTGTCTGCTGTCTGGGGGGGGTAATCGTATTTGCCAGGGCCGACAAGGTGCGTCCCTGTTGACTTCTTCCATTTCTTGTTTGCCTTGGCGTGGTCAGTGGTGGCGATAAACTTTCCGCCCTCATACCATTCCCCGTTGGCCCCAAACTCACCACCGGCCGCTGCCCTCTTC
>JBAQPK010000605.1:0-9674 GCA_049305715.1 Desulfuromonadaceae bacterium
ATGTACCAGTTGCCATCGGAGGGACGCCATACAGCTATGTCAGTCTTGCCGTCGCCGTCGAAATCGCCGGGAACGAGGATGTCACCGGTTGTTCCGTAATTTACGACACTTTGTGTGCCGGTGGCGCTGCTCAGTATGTACCAGTTAAAATCGGATGGACGCCAGACCGCTATATCGGTCATGCCGTCACCGTCAAAATCCGAGTTAAGCCGCGGCTTGCGCACCACGTACGGCCGCATCATCTCATTGTCTTCGTGCTCGACGATGTGGCAGTGCCAGACGTACAGGCCTGGTATGTCGAACTTGGCCTTGATCCGGGTGATCTGGCCCGGGTAAACGAGCGCAGTGTCCTTGTAACCCAGTTCGTTGGGATTCGGCGGGATCGGCTGTCCGGTCAGAACCAGGTTCCCCAGGAGGAGGGCGGCCGGATCCAGAAGTTGCCGATTAACTACCTGAAAGCCAACCAGGTGCACGTGGATGGGGTGGGCGTCCGCAGTGTTGTTGAAGATTTCCCAGACCTCCGTGCTGTTCAGGACAGGGGCCTCGGTGATCGGATCACTCCATTGTCTCGGAACGGCTGTCACGTTGCCGAGGGTATCGGTAGTCAGCACACCCAGTAGTGCCTCACGAGGTCCCATCGGTGATGGGAAATTACCTGCACCAACAGTGGTTGCAAGACAATCAGCCAGGAAGGTCGGGTCGCCGGCGGGTCTGCTGAAGAGCGTGTTAATAATCGCCCCATCGATGATGTTCATTTCCACGCAGACCTGATCCGAGGACATTTCATTGAGGGATACCTGACGGGTATTCGTCGTTGCGCCAAGCGGAACTTCCGCCGGGAGAACCAGGTTTTGCGGAGGCGTGGTGTTCGCATCGGCGGGCAGCGCCAAGGCGTTTTTGACGACGAAATCCATCACCTGCCCGGTGGTGAGGGAATCTGCGAGCGGTAACGCTGGGAAACCGCCGAAGGGTGAGTCGGGACCGGTATTGATCATACGGATCCGGGTGTTGTTCCCCATGCCGCTGAAATCCACGATCACATCGGCACGTTCGGCTGGCCCCAGCAAAAGTGCCTGAGCCGGGTCGGGAGCTGCCACGGCTACCCCGGCGGTGCCGTTGCCGGGAAGTGTCGTGGTAAAGCCGGTTACGATCTTCGTGACATTGGGCAGGAACCCCTGATCGGCGCCGATCTGATAGAAGGGGACTTCAGCGCCGAGGACGTCATCCGCGGTTCCGGGTTGGCCGTCGGCGCCCAGGCTGGTCACAACGAACATCGAGAGGTTCAGGGTCCGCGAGTTGCAGCCGTCCAGCAGCCGCAGGCGGTAGCGGGCCGGGGCCACGTCAAACCTCGGCCATGTGGTGCCGTTGACCACGATGGTGTTGAAGAAGGCCTCCGGATTCCAGATCCCGGAGATGTCGGAGGGTCCCGCCGGAGTGCCGGTACCACCGATGAAGGGTCCGGTAAAGGCATCGAAGAAAGTCCGGTCGGCAGGGTAGAAGAGCGAGCCGTCCAGGTTAAAAGAGCGGTCCTGGATTGCAACCGGAATCTCACGGATGGCGTTACGAGCCGTGACGTTGAAGTTCGGATCGCCGCCGCCGACAGTTGGCGCCGGTCCCGGTAAAATACCGTCGTTAGCTGTTGGGGTCGCGAAGTTGTCAACGTTATTATCGCCATTGGCCCCGCCGCGGACGAGCCAGAAGCCGGCCGGGCCGGCATAGACGTTCAGCCGGGTCATCCCGAGGGCATGGTCATGGTACCAGAGGGTGGTGGCGGCCTGGGTGTTTTCATAGCTGAAGAAAGCAGAGCCGGCAACCGCATTGGTGTTGTCCGCCTGACCAAAGCGCGACCCGCGCCCGGCAAAGCTGGCCGGAATCCCCTTGGTGCCGGGAGCGCCCGGAAGAATCCAGGCCTCGGGGTAGCCGTCGCTGTGCGGCTGTACATGAGCGCCGTGAACATGGGTCACGAGCGGGACCGGGCCGGTGTAGGGAGCTGCAATCGCGGTCTCGCAGTCGGTCCGGTTCGGGGCTCCCATGATGCAGTTCGCATTGGTCGGGTTTGCCCAATGAAGAGTCTGGTCGACTTTGAACAGGTGGGGGAGGAAGTTGCCTGCGCCGTCAACCAGGTCGTTGATCCAGCGCACCTTGGTCGCAGTTGCCGAGGTATTTTCAACGGTTAATGCCGGATAGTTGAAGGACGAGTTTGTTGCTGGCGCGATGCCGGGCGCTCCCCCGAGTATTGCCGACGAGTCGGGGAGAGGGTCCGCCGCCCTGCCGTAACTCCATACCGTGGTCGCGGGCAAAGGGCCTACCGTACCCGCCCCAAGGGGATTTGGAAAAGATGATCCCCATATCCCCCCTGGCAGAATCTGCTGTTTGAACTGCCGGACGGCAATATCGTAATCAGCAGCGGGCGTGGGAGAGGTAGTACTTTTGGGCATCTCGGGCGGAATGACCAGCGGGGTCACGTACTTGGGAATGCTCAATGGGTTGAGTGTCCCGCCCGGAACCGGAGCGGCACCGGCGGTGGAAAACACTCCCAGGCTTAGCAGGGTGAGGGCGACAAAGGGCAAAACATGTGCGTACAACCGTGGATGATCTTTCATACTGTTTCTCCTTTCAAATACGCATTATATTTTAGGGAGATCCAGGCGTTTTAGCATAGATATCCCTATACTTTTGGTACATACAAAATTGTGTAATCCAGCTCATGAATCAATAGGTCCAATAGCACCTCCTTTTTTGTCACCTGGCGGATTACCAAATGAAAAATTTCGAACTTTAACTTTCTTCGGATTTACCTGCTTTTTGCTCACTTGGCAGGGAGGACGGAGATCAACTCCAGTTCATAGATCAATACCCCCATATCGTCCAGAGGGTCACGCCCACCCGCAGCAGTAGCTGTGGGAAGGACGATCTGCCATTTAGCTCCCTCTGACATCAACGGCAGAACCTCCTGCAGACCGGGAATAGCCTTGGTCACAGGATATGTTTTCGGTGTATCCGGATCAGTTTTGGCAATCTCTTTACCGTCAGTGTGAGTGACCCGGTATTTGATGGAAATGCTGTCCTGCAGGGTCGGTTTCCTGCCGGTGCCGGGTTTGAGTTCCTTGTATTGAACCCCGCTCGGCAGGACGGTAACCCCCTTCTGTGCGGCGTTTGATTTCAGGAAGTCGGCGCTTGCCTTGCGGTTCTCCTCTGCTTTCTGCTTTTCCTGTTTCTGCTGATCAGCCACAATTTTCTTTTTCAGGTTCATCAAGGTTGTGTTCATCTGCTCCTTTGGCAGCAAGGGCTCAGTCTTTTTGAGAGCATCCTGAATTCCTCGCACCAACACCTCAGGAGTGAGCTCCACCCCCTGCGCCTTGAAATCGCCGCCGATCTGATAACCGACGCTGTAGTTGATTCGCTCAGTCTCGCTTTTAAGTTCCACTTTGTCCGCGGCGAGACAGATGTCAGGCAATAGAACCAGCCCGATAAATCCGACTAAAACATATGCTACGTTTACTGCTTTCATGTTCATTCCTTTTCCCTGTAATGTTTAAATGGTTATAAACTGACTCGGATGTTGTTTGATGCAAGCCAGCCATAGTACTGTTTGTTGACAAGGTCGGCATCTCTGCCGACCTTGTCGGTTCATGACCACTTACTGGACAGGCTGGAATACCTTGCTGGGCTGGTCTGTTGGATCACCCCACGTTACGACGCTTTGCGCGTTAGTAACGGGATTCAGGATAGACCACTTGCCATTGGAGGGACGCCATACGGCAATTTCAGTCCTGCCAAGGTTTTCGTAGTCGCCGGGAACGGGGATGTCGCCGGAGGTCCCGTAATTCACAACGGTCTGCGTATTTGTGGCGCTGTTCTTGATGTACCAGATGCCGCTACGCCATACTGCTATGTCGATTTTGTTATCGCCATCGTAGTCGCCGGGAACGGGGATGTCACCGCTCGTCCCGTAATTTACGACGCTTTGCGTATTTGTGGCGCTGTTCTTGACGTACCAGGTGCCACTGGAGGGACGCCAGACAGCTACGTCGGTCTTGCCGTCGCCGTCGTAGTCGCCGGAGACGGGGATGTCGCCGGCAGTTCCGTAATTTATGACACTTTGCGTGCCGTTGGAACTGTTGACGATGTACCAGTTACCATTGGAGGGACGCCACACTGCTGTCTCACTCCTGCCGATGCCGTCGTAGTCGCCAGGAACGGGGATGTCACCGGTAATTCCATAATTTACGACTTTTTGCGTGCTGTCAGAGCTGTTGATGATGTACCAGTTTCCATCGGAAGGACGCCATACAGCCACGTCGGTCTTTCTGTCGCCGTCGTAGTCACCGGGAACCAGTTTGTCTCCGGTTGTTCCCCAGTTTATTACGTTAGCAGTGCCAGTGGGCGTTTTGATCCACCATTGGCCGGTGTCACCGGGACGCCAGATGGCGATATCGGTCTTGCCGATGCCATTAAAGTCCCCTTGCGGCGGCTTGACGGCAAACACCACCGCACGCATCATGTCGTTCTCTTCGTGACTGAGAATATGGCAATGCCACACGTACTCGTGAGCGAAATTGGCCATCACGTTGGTCGTAAGCGTGTCCAGGGCGTCCCCTGTCAGCGGGTCGAGTTGCCCGAATCCCATTGTGGAGCCTATGGGCTGCGTCGGGTTCAGCGGGCGGATGCTGTTGGGAAGCGCGAAAGGCACCCTCGGAGTGACCGGCCGGAGCGCGACGATCGTGTCCTCCAGCGGAGCAATCCTGACGGTGTCCTTCCACCCCAGCTCGTTGGCGTCGGGAAGTCTGATAAACCCGTCCCAGCCAACCCGGTTGATCAACTGCACGTCGAACAGGTGAAAGTGGATTGGGTGTGTGTCCACACCGTTGTGGGTGATCTTCCAGATCTGGACCTTGTTGGGGTTCACGATCTCCGTGGCCGGATCGACGTAGGTCTGCATGGAGAAGGTCGAAAGCGCGGCATTGGAATTCAGCACCTCAAGTCCCAGTTTGGCGCTCATCCGGCCGTAGTCATCGAAGGTCCCGCCCATCTCGTCGTGGATGGCCTTGGGCAGTATGGGGTAGTTGTTCACCAGCGTGCCATCAGTTTTCATGAAGCTCAACGTAGTGCTGAAGATGTTTGAGAGACCCCAGTAGGGATAGGTATAGGGGAAAGCTACGTTGTAGGCGGAACTGTTGCCTGTGCCCGTGCCGTAAGCTTTTTGCCCGACGATGACCGGATCCTGAGACGCCGCGAAGACGCCCGGTGTCGTTGGGGTCGAGGCAAACGCAGTCTGCAACGCGGTCAACGTAGCCGGATTGAAGTCGTTGACAGGCGCGGTACCGCCAGTACCAGCCACCACGATCCGCATGACCGTCCGGACGTTGGGACCGACGCCCGGAGGAAGCGCGGGCGAACCGCCGATGTCGGTGCGGTCCGGGGCGCCCGTGTAGTAGTCATAGTGCGGGTCGAGGGCCGGGAACGCCGTGGGAGCGTCGTTGTAAAGTATCAGAGCCTTACCGGCAAATTTGCTTAAGTCGACGAGTATGTCAGCCCGCTCAGCCGGACCCAGGAAGAGCGTGCCGCCCCCCTCGTTCTGCTGGAGCACGTTCCCGACGTTGAACATGGTCGGGTCGACATTCCAGACTACCGGCTGGTTCGGAAGCACTACCGACGCCGGCAGGAAACCGCCTTCGCTGCCGATCTGGATAAGGGCCGGGCCCGAAGTGGCCGGATCGGGCACACCACCCTCCCTGTTGTCTGCCGGCCAGTTCTCCGGGATGCAGCCGGCAGGCGTACCAGCAGGCGCGGTGGCTGGGTCGCAGACGCAGTCAGTTGGGAACGCAAGGGAGCAAAGCGGCCGTGAAGCCGCGGGAATCATCGCTACTTCCGTCAGGTCAGACAAAAGACCTGTGAAGACAGGCGTACCGGCACCCGGGGTGGTAGGCCCGGTCTTGTTGGCGGCCTGATACAGCTGCAGGTTGAGGAACCGGTCATGGGAGGCGTTCAGGATCCGCAGGCGGTAGGTCTTTGGCTGCAACGTGACAGTGGGATAGGCGGTCCCATTGACCATCATGGTGTCCAGGAACGCTTCCGCGCCCCAGGATACGTCGGGCGTGCCGGGTATCAGCGGCGGCTGGCAAAAGCCCGTTGGTTCAGTTGCCGGATCACAGTTGGCATTGTAATAGGGATTGGGGACCGCCGCATGCGTGACGCACCAGGGTGCCACTACGTCGGGTGCTGATCCGCACAGCAGTGTCGGCGGGTTGAACCAGGGGCCATAGTGCCATCGGCCCATCGCGTTTATGCCGCTGAAATCGGGGTTGAACGGATTCTGCGCCGGCATGTAGACATGGGGCCACCAAAGGTCGCCGAGCACAGGATTCATACCCTGACCCGGTGTCGTCGGAGGCCCGCCAATCGGTGTCGGAGGAGTGGAACCCCATGCCCAGGTCGGGTCTGTGGCTTTTATTGTGGCAGGGTTCACAAAGGTCTTGTCCTGAATGATCAGCGGGATCGTATCAGCTGCAGGGGGGATGGTCCCGTTGGCTTGCAGGGTCTGCTCGGCCGGATCCGTGATCACGTATCCGGCGGCCTCGCCGGCATAGACGTTGAGGCGCGTGATCCCCATGGCGTGATCGTGGTAGAACATCAGCCTGGCGCTCTGCTGGTTGGTGTAATAAAACGTCTCCGCTCCTGGTCCGGGATTGTTCGTCGCGCCCGGAGTGGCGCAGGTTGTCTGGCCCGCGCAGGCGGTGATCGTGTTCCCGTTGACGTTGAACCACATGTCAGGCACATAGGAGACACTGATCCCCTTCCGGTAGGTAGTGGTCTCTCCAGCCGGGGTGATCCACTGGTGGGGGGTCCCGTCGCTGATCCATGGAGTGCGGCCGCCATGGAGATGGAGGGTGGCCCGGTTCTCCGAGAACATGCCTGCATTCGTAGGAGCGGGAAGCTTGGTGACTGGATCGTAATCGATCTCGAATTCCCCGGCCCCCATGATGGTGGTGTCCACCGGGAGGAAGAGCTTGCTGTTTGCGGGAAGTTCGTTGACGAACTTGATTCGCACCGGCCGGTCCTTCGTGGCAACGATCACAGGCCCCAGATAGCGATTGGTGTGGTCGGTTGTTCCAACCGTACCATTATTGATCTGGTAATACCCCCGCAGCCTGGTTCCGGGGAGGGGCAGGTCCGAATGCATCCGTTCGTTAAACTCTCTCAGTCCGATTTCGTAATAGTCTGATCCCGGATAGGTTGTTGTATCCGGATTTGCTACCGAGATGTACTGGCCCAAGTTGTTTGCTGCTGTAGGTCCCAGGCCGGGCAAGGTGTCGACAAATTTCCTGAGGGGCGGGCTGTTGGCCCAGTTGGGGGTCTCGTAGTAATCCGGCTTGGTGCCGGGGGCGGTGATCGGTGCGGCCCAGCTTTGGGTAGCTATTGTCACTGCCAGACCCATGAGAATTAATAATCGTTTCCTGTCCATAATTCCTCCTTTTGAGGGTTTGCTGATATGATGCTTTTGTCCTTCCATCCGTTCCGGTTCGTTGCTCCTGCACCTCAGATGCGTATTCAAAAATGAGCGATCTACCCATCCAGCATGCTGTAAGGGTTTCAATTTCGGCTCATGCCGTGTAGATCTTGAGTGTCCGCAATCGGGCTGTTAAGCTGCTTTTGCCGTTCTTCAAGTATCAGCCTTGCTCTTGAAGCTCTTGCCGCAGCCCTGACTGCTTTATCGGGCCGGTGCTCTCCAATAACAAAGGGGTCTCTGGCACCAGCCGTTTGTGTCGTAACAGGTGTTGTAACCTGCACTGGCGGAACTTGTGCTGCTTGTGCCGCCACAGATGCCTGGGCGGGAACAGGAAACTGAGCCGCCACCGGTAGAGGTTTGTTGGTTGGTGCTGCCTGGGCTTTCTCAGTTCCGGATTTTTCATCACCGACACACTCCACATCGTAGTGATCCGGATATTCGATAACCCGGCAGTTGGTCGCGGCTATGACCATGCCCGGCATCAGAACCATTCCTGCCATTATGAATATTCTCAGGGTTTCCATTTTTTATCTCCAAAGCCGTCTAATCCGTTGAAATTCCTTGGCGGGCCGGACTCCGGCTCACTTGACAGCAACTAACTCCACTTCAAAAATGAGTGTTGCGTTCGGCCCGATGATTCCCTTTCCCTTCTCTCCGTACGCGATCCCGGACGGAACGAAGAGCTGCCACTTCGAGCCTACCGGCATGAGCTTCAGGGCTTCGGCCCATCCCGGGATTACCCCGCTGACCTTGAACATCGCCGGTTTCCCGGTGCGATAGGAATTGTCGAACTCGGTGCCGTTGACAAGGGTGCCCCGGTAGTTACACTCCACCGTATCCGCATCCGTGGGTTTCCTGCCGTCGCCCTCCTTGAGGACTTTGTACTGGAGTCCGCTCGGCAGTGTCACAACTCCCTCCTTCTTCTGGTTCTCCGTCAGGAACGCCTCCCCCTCTTTCTTGTTCTCTTCCGCCGTCTTGGCCATCATCTGCGACCGCTTCTGCCTCACTGCGATCTGATACTGGTCTATGGCTTTACGGAGCTCTTCATCGGGCAAGAGGAGTTTTTCGCCTGAAAGTGCGTCTTTCATACCTCGCGTCACGAGGTCAAGATCGATTTCGATACCCTGTTGTTTGAAGTTGCCGATCATGTTGACGCCGATAGCGTAATTGACTTTGTCCTTTTGTGTCTTGAGAACCGTCGTTTCTTCGGGTATCGCTTGAGCGGCCAGGAGCAGAACTCCCATGATCACCATCAATTTAACTGCCATAACACCTTCCTTATGATTAAAGCCGGTGACGGCACTGCCGCGACCGGTGAATTCAGACGGAGCCGCACTCATGCTGACAGCTCTGTTTTGAGTCGCAAGATGTTCTCCTCCCCGGGTCAGCCCCGCTGCGATCAGGCTCAGGAAAGACGAGGCAAACAACACGACATTCAGATACGATATCGAATTGCCGGAAGTCAGGGAGAGTGCAACCCCGCCGAATAGTGCCGTAAATGACCAGAAGAGGAGCGTCACGTACACGGGTGAAATGTTTTTTCCCATGATAAGGAAATGCAGGTGGAGGTTGTCTCCATGGAACGGATTTTTTCCGTTCATGATTCTCACCGTGAGAACCCGGATCGTATCGAATATGGGAAGGAGAAGGACCAGAACTGGAAACATCGAATCCACCGAAGTATTTGAACCCTGCGTCAGCAGCACGGCCGTGAGGGAAAGCGAAAAGCCGAGAAAGAGGCTTCCGGAGTCCCCCATGAAGATTCTTGCATTGGGGAAGTTGTACAGGAGAAATGCGCCCAGAGCACCCACGAAGGCGAAACAGACCAATGCAAGCGTGTAGTTGCCGGTGAGGGCAGCGGCAATCCCCATGAACAGGAATCCGAGGAGCGATACACCGCCGGCAAGGCCGTTGAGACCGTCGAGGAGATTGATCGCGTTGGTGATGCCGATGATGCCGATGTACGTGAAGGGAACACTGAACCACCCGAGGTTAATCTGGCCCAGCGGGCCGTAGGTTCCGAGGCTGTGAACAACGATATTCCCGCCGAAGATGACTGTCGTGGCTGCTGCCGCCATCCCGGCAAACTTAGTTTTCCAGCCGAGCGACTTAACGTCATCGACCACCCCCATGCCGACCAGGAGGCACGAAGAAACAATGTACG
>JBAQPK010000606.1:0-1732 GCA_049305715.1 Desulfuromonadaceae bacterium
GTAATATAGTCATCAGCCCCGAGACGAACACATTCCATTGCGGTATTCATATCGGAGAGGCCCGTGATCATCAGCACGGCAATACCCGGGTCTACTTTTTTCAGGTCTCGCAGTAGCTCCACACCGCTTCTGCCCGGCATCATGATATCTGAAATAATAAGGTCAACCGGCTGTTCGCCAAGAAGCGTAAACGCTTCGTCGACATTTGACGCCTGATGACAGACATACGACTCCTGTGCCAGAGCGGAGGATAGCAGATCTCGAATCATTTCTTCATCATCGACAATAAGGATATGTTCCGTCATTCCTTTTGTTCTCCATTTGCAGCGGTTTTGTTAAACAGGAAATCCTGCATAAGCGCGGCAAGATCTGCAGAGGTGTGTCGCATGCTTCCTTAATCTTCTATCATTCAATTGTCATGTTTTCAAGTGGCTTTACCTATGATATATATCGGCTCGATGCACGTTATTCAAAGTTCCGTTGTAACAATGCCCTCCGGGAGGATGTATGTTTCGTTATGGTATCTTGTTGATTATGCTTTTATCATTATTTCAGTTGGTTTCCTGGGGGGAGGACAAAACCCCCGTTTTTACGCAAAAAGATTTTGCCATTCTGATTCTGAATCAGTTGTCGTGGAGCGACGGGCTGCCTAAAGAGCCTGCTGATCGTGATTATCTCATGGTTCTGGGCGGCAAGCGCACTTTTCGTTATGAGGCTGAAAATGCCTACAACGTGGAAACGGATCGTGTGACGATGCGGGATTTCCCCCTGTACGGTCCTTTTGCCGGAAAAGGATGGATTCTGGGAGTGTCTGATGCAACCAGCGCCAGCTTTACCATTTTGTTGCCAATTGCTGGAGAATATGATCTCAAGGCCGTCATAAAAGGAAACGGATTTGTCTGGAATATTAATGATAAAGAGTATCGGGTGGATTCAAAATCGGGAAATTTCCGGGAGACGGACATTGCAAAAGTGACGTTAAAGGCGGGTGTCACCACTATCAATGTTACCATTCCTCCCGAAGGGGGCATAGATTCTTTTTCGTTAAAAGCACCCGACTACACGCCGATCCAACCGTTTATTGGATGGCGTTTCAGAGAGGGGCTGACCGCTGCACGCATGGCGGAAGTCGCTGTTGCTTTGACAAATCGTTATGCCCAGCTGCCTGACGCTGGCGGAGCGGGGTCACCCAAGCCGCTAGCGGTTTTCGAAAAAGCTGTTCTCCCCCCCACTGCCACCTACACAACCGCTCCCTATCTCGGCCGCTTTTCCTCAGCCAAATGGATCCGCGCCGATTATCGGGGGGCAACACTCCAGATTCCGTTTACGGTTGCTGAATCCGGCTATTACGGCTTGACGGTCAACGCCATGGGGGAAAGCATCTCCGGGAGTGTAAACGATACCCCTTTCAAGCTATCCGGCAAACCGTATCTGGATAAACTTAATCTCGGGCTCCACCGTCTTGAATCAGGGGACAACACCTTAACGGTTATTCTTCCTCCGACAGGCGGAATCGATTCCGTCGAGTTCAACAGGAAACGTGCCACGCCGGAAGATTTTCTGCGACTGTCAGGTGTACCCGGGCCGGCTGATCGTTTGATAGGTGCGGAAGAGGCCGGGACGTTTCTGAAAAGTATCCGGGGCTCCAGTTCTATCCGAAAATAGAAGACTGCCATGTCACGCCGCTGGCCGTTTTTGATCCCTTTTTTATTCATGACGGCCGGTATGGCAT
>JBAQPK010000607.1:0-2467 GCA_049305715.1 Desulfuromonadaceae bacterium
ATCGGCACCAGCCCGATCTACACCCTGACCGTCATCTTCGCCCTGACCGAGCCGACCGCGGATAACGTCTTCGGCATTCTCTCACTCGTATTCTGGACGATGACGATCCTGGTGACAGCCGAATACGCCTGGCTGGCCATGAGTCTGGGGCGAAAGGGTGAGGGCGGCACCATCGTACTCAAGGAAATCCTGGCGCGCATGCTCAAACCGGGGCGGAAGCTGGCGTTTGTGGTTTTTCTGTCGTATGTGGGGGTCTGCCTGCTGCTGGGGGACGGGGTCATCACGCCGGCCATCTCGATCCTGTCGGCGGTTGAAGGGATGGCACTTATTCCCGGTCTGGAACATACTTCCCAGAACGTTCTGATCCTGATCGCCGCGATCATTGCCGTAGGACTGTTCATTGCCCAGTTCAAGGGCACCGACAAGGTCGCCGGCGCCTTCGGCCCTATCATGGTGGTCTGGTTCATCTCCCTTACGCTTTCGGGACTGGCCTCCATCGCCACCATGCCCACCGTTGTGATGTCAATCAGCCCCCATTATGCGCTCGATTTCATGCTGCATCACGGGCTGGAGGGTTTCTTCGTACTCTCCGAGGTGATCCTCTGTGCCACCGGCGGCGAGGCTCTCTACGCCGACATGGGGCACCTGGGGCGAAAGCCGATCATGCGGGCCTGGTATTTCGCTTTTACAGCCCTGATCATCAACTACTTCGGCCAGGGCGCATTCCTTTTCAGGCATCCCGAGGCAAAAAACTACCTGTTCGGCATGATCCAGCATCAGGCGCCGATACTCTACATTCCTTTCCTGATATTAACGATCATGGCCACCATCATCGCCTCCCAGGCCATGATCAGCGGTGTCTTCTCGGTAGTTTATCAGGGAATCACCACACGCATCATGCCGCTTCTGCGGGTTGACTACACCTCGACCCGCTTCAAGTCCCAGATCTATATCGGCTCGATAAACTGGATGCTGATGACGGCGGTGCTCTTCATCATGCTAGTTTTTCGCAAGTCGGAGAACCTGGCGGCGGCCTACGGTCTGGCAGTAACCGGCACCATGACTATCACCGGCATCATGATGATCATGATCTTCAGCCGTACCACCAAAAAATGGAAGGTGCCACTGGCGGTCGGAATCACGGTGGTGGATCTCGTTTTTTTTGTTTCCTGCATGAACAAGATACCCCATGGCGGCTACTGGTCCATCGTCCTGGCAGCGTTCCCCTTTGCAATCATCCTGGTCTGGACCTATGGTCAGCGAGCGCTCTACCGCGCTCTCCGACCGCTGGATTTCGACACCTTTGAGATGGCCTACAGTCAGATCTATGCCAAAGGTCACAATATCCCTGGCACCGGTCTGTTCTTCGTCAAGGAGTGGAGCGTAATACCCCCTTACCTGGTTCATTGCATAATCCGCAGCAACATTATTTACGAGCGCAACGTGCTGATCTCCATCGTTCGTACCGACGATCCCTACGGTCAGGAGACTACCCTGCAAACCGGACTGACGATCGGTCTGGATGCCGTTGAGGTCACGGCAGGCTACATGGAAATCCTGGATATCGAAAATATTCTAAAGGAAAAGGGTATTCAGGAGAAAGTGATTTTCTACGGCATCGAGGATATCGCCACCGACAACCCGATCTGGAAGTTCTTTGCGACCATCAAACGCCAGACCCCCAATTTTGTCCAGTTCAACAAACTGCCGGCCGCCAAACTTCAGGGGGTGGTTACACGGGTTGAGATGTAAATCCCGCATGATCAAGGGTGACAAATTCCAACCGAATAGTGTATAAAGCACGAGCGGCAGAAATGCCGCTCTTTTTTTTACATTTCCTTTCACTGCGGCAAACACGGAGTTTCATGATCCACAAGAACGAAGACTCATTCTGGGGCGGAATCGTCAAGGCGCTGGGCCTGGTGTTCGGTGATATCGGCACCAGTCCGATATATACCTTGACGGTAGTTTTCGCCATGACCAAGCCGACTGTTGCCAACGTCTACGGCATCCTGTCGCTGATCTTCTGGACCATGACCATACTGGTGACGGCCGAGTATGCCTGGCTGGCCATGAGCCTGGGCAGAAAGGGCCAGGGTGGCGAAATCGTCCTCAGGGAGATCATCATTAAACTCTTCAAGAAGGGGCGGATCCTCGCTTTTGCCGGCTTCCTCTCTTTTCTGGGAGTATCGCTGCTGCTGGGCGACGGTGTCATCACCCCGGCCATCTCCATCCTCTCGGCTGTGGAAGGGCTGCTGCTGATCCCTTCGCTGGCCGCTACCAAGCAGCCGGTTCTGGTTCTGATCGCTGCCCTGATCGCCTTTTCCCTGTTTTTCTTCCAGTCGCGCGGAACCGACAGGATGGCGGGGATCTTCGGGCCGATCATGGTGGTTTACTTCGGAGCCCTGCTGGTGTCGGGACTGGTCTCCATCGCCGGCACCCCCGGCATCGTCTCTGCGATCAATCC
>JBAQPK010000608.1:0-10395 GCA_049305715.1 Desulfuromonadaceae bacterium
CTCCTGGACGATCAACGCCCGCGCCAATACCGACTACGAAACGCTGAAAACGCTTCGAGAGGCGGGTTTGCGCCACGTGGTGGTCGGTTTTGAAAGCGGCAATGACCAGATCCTGAAGAATATCAAAAAGGGGGTCACGGCCGCCCAGGCGGTGCAGTTTGCCAGGGATTGCAAAAAGCTGGGGCTGTCGATCCATGGCGCGTTCATCATGGGACTGCCGGGAGAGACCAGGGAGACCATCCAGCAAACGATTTCGTTTGCCAAACAGCTCGATCTGAATTCGATTCAGGCCTCACTCGCCTCTCCCTATCCGGGCACGGAGTTTTACGACCTCTGCATGGAAAACGGCTGGATTTCCTCGGAAAACTTTCTCGATGGCAGCGGTCACCAGAAGTGTGTCATCAACTATCCGAACCTCACCAACACCGAAATCTTCAACTCGGTCGAAGAATTCTATAACAAGTTCTATTTCCGTCCCAAGTATATCGCCCGCAGCATCGGCCGGATGATTCTCGATGGCGACGAACGGCGGAAGCTGCTTAAGGAAGGGAAGCAGTACCTGGAATACATGCGGAAGCGTAAGGAATCCTGTTAGTTTCTTACAATTCGGATATATACAAAACAGGCAGAACCTGGCTCACGCGAAGCCGCAAAAGACGCAAAGTTTTAAAACCAATAATCAAGCATTCGGTTTAAAAGCCTTTCTTCGCGACTTGGCGTCTTTGCGTGAAAAAAAGATTTTGCTCCCGGTTTGCCGGGTTTAGGATTGTTCATGAAGCAACTGATCATCACATCCGACGATTTCGGCCTGTCGAGCGGCGTCAACCGGGCGGTCGAGCAGGGGTGGAAAAACGGGCTCCTGACGTCTGCTTCGATCATGGCGGGTGGGGCGGCGTTTGACGAGGCGGCCAAAATCGCCCGGCGCAATCCCGCCCTCCAGATAGGGCTGCATCTGACACTCGTACAGGGAAGGGCGGTGCTTCCGCCGGCCGAAGTACCCGATCTGGTTGATGCCGGGGGCAACTTTTCCGAAAACCCGGTAAGGTCCGGCATCCGCTATTTCTTCGACCGGGGGCTTTATTGCCAGCTGAAACGTGAGATAGAGGCCCAGATCAAAAAGGTGCTGGATGCCGGTATCGGGCTGACGCACATCGATGGTCACCTGAACATGCATCTTCACCCGACGGTGTTCAGGATTCTGGCCGAACTGATGCCGCGCTACGGCATCAGTTCGTTTCGCCTGTCACGGGAGCGCCTTGCTGAAAATCTGCGCTTTGACGGAGAGCGGAAATTCGGCAAGACTCTCGAAAACCTTATTTTCGGCTTCCTGACCGATCATGCCCGGCCGGAGCTCGACCGGCTGGGAATCCGGTACGCTTCAGAGGTCAAGGGGGTGCTCAATTCGGGGCGGATGACCGAGGAGTACATTCTCAACATCATTGACGGCCTGCAGGAAGGTCTGACGGAAATCTATTTTCACCCCGGGATTCTGCCGGACGCCGAGATCAGCCGCCGCATGCCGGATTATCGCCATCAGGCCGAGCTGGTCGCCATTACAAGTCCGCTCGTCAGGGAGAAACTGCAGGGATTGCAGATACAGCTGCAAAACTATCGTGGAGAGGTGAAATGCTGAAGACACTGGTCGTCATGCTGGTAGCAATAACCGCCGGGGCGGTCGGCGACATCTTTCTGACGCAGGGGATGAAGAGCACCGGCGATCTCTCGGCCATGGGTCTGCGGCAGATCATCGACACCGTGTTCAAATCGCTCGGCAACTGGCGCCTGATTCTTGGCACGGCGCTGCAGGCGGTCTATTTTGGTCTCTGGCTGGCGGTGCTGTCGTGGGAGGATCTTTCGGTGGCTCTCCCTCTCCAGGCGCTCAGCTACCTGGTTGTCGCTTTTCTGGCGCAGTGGTTTCTTGGTGAACAGGTCAGCGGCATACGCTGGGCCGGTATCTGTCTGATCTGCGCCGGCGTTGCCCTGGTGACAAGAAGCGGTGTTAATGTTTAAATAACAGGAGGAACGTGCATGTTGAATATACGTAAAATCGCTTTTATCGGTGGCGGCAACATGGCTGAAGCTATCATGCGGGGGGTGCTGCGTGAAGATGGCGCTGTCGGAATCTGTGTGGCGGAAATAAGTCCCAAACGGCGGGATGAAATTACCGCACAATTTCCGCGCGTGCGGGTCGTTGCCGATGCGGCGGAAGCGGCAGAGTGGGGCGAGGTGGTTATTCTGGCAATCAAGCCGCAACAGGCGGAAGGCGCTCTCGATCTGCTCGAACGGGTCATTACCCCTGACCAGGTCCTGATTTCAATCATGGCCGGAATTCCGACGTCAAAAATTGAAGCCAGGCTGGCTCCCGGCTGTCGTGTCATACGGGCGATGCCCAATACTCCGGCGCTGATTGGCGCCGGGGCGACCGCTGTCTGCCCTGGACGCAAGGCCTCTTCTGACGATCTGGACCTTGCCCGCCGGATATTTGCCCTGACCGGGATCGCCGTCTCTGTGGAAGAGAAGCTGATGGATGCCGTTACCGGCCTTTCCGGCAGTGGCCCGGCCTACGTTTTTACCTTCATTGAGGCGCTGTCCGATGCCGGCGTCAAGAACGGCCTGCCGCGGGATGTTTCCACTCAACTAGCCGCCCAAACCGTGCTTGGTACGGCCCGGATGGTTGTCGAGACCGGAGAACATCCGACGCTGTTGAAGGAGAAAGTGACGTCGCCGGGGGGGACAACCATTGCCGCCCTGCACGTCCTTGAAAACGGAGGGTTTCGCGGCGTCGTCATGAATGCCGTCGATGCGGCCAGCAACAGATCAAAGGAGCTGGCCGGAAAATAGTGTGCGGTATAATCGCACCGGGTAGCCGTATTCCCGTCATACCGGGAGAACATCATGTTTGAATCTGCCGAACTGGGTCACAAGATCAGCAAAGCGCACTGGAAAAGGGAGATCCCCGAGGTCCGTGAAGGGCTGCTGGATGCCCAGCTCGACCTATTCCAGGCGAAAAAGTTTCCGGTGATCATCCTGGTGGCCGGTGTCGATTGTGCCGGCAAGGGGGAAACGGTCAACCTTCTCAACGAGTGGATGGATCCGCGTCACATTGAAACCCATGCCCTGCGCGACCTGACCGATGAGGAGCTGGAACGCCCCCAGATGTGGCGCTACTGGCGGTCGCTTCCCCCACGGGGAAAGGTTGGCGTTTTCATCGGCACCTGGTATTCGACGCCGCTGGTGGAGAATGTCTACGGTACGATCAAGAACGCCGAGCTGGATCAGTGCCTGGAGCGGATCATCCGCTTCGAAAAAATGCTCTGCGACGAGGGGGCTCTGGTACTCAAATTCTGGCTGCACCTGTCGAAGGATGAACAGAAAAAACGGCTCAAGCATCTGGAAAAGGATTCCAGAACGCGGTGGAGAGTCACCGATACCGACTGGGATCACTACAAGAAATATGACAAGTTCCGTAAAGTATCCGAACGGATGCTCCGCTCAACCAGCACGGCCGAATCACCCTGGACCATCGTCGAGGGGACCGATCCGCGCTATCGCTATCTGACCATCGGCAAGGCGATCCTCGCTGCGATGCGTCAGCGCCTCGATGCCCCGGAACCCACCTGCCATATAGAGCCGATTCCCCCCATCCTGCCGACCATCGATAACCTGCTGATCCTGCGAACGCTGGACATGTCGAAAAAACTGAAAAAGGCAGAGTTCGAAAGCGAACTGGAAAAATACCAGGGGAAGCTCAATCTGTTGACCCGCCACCCCGGTTTCAAAAAAATGTCGGTCGTCGTGGCCTTTGAGGGGAACGACGCGGCCGGCAAGGGTGGCAGTATACGTCGCATCACCCAGGCGCTTGACGCCCGTCAGTACCGGGTCATCCCGGTCGCCGCGCCGACCGAGGAAGAGCGTGACCAGCCCTATATGTGGCGCTTCTGGCGCAATATTCCCCGCAAAAGCCGATTTGCCATCTTTGACCGCACCTGGTATGGGCGGGTGCTGGTGGAGCGCGTCGAGGGGCTCTGCGCACACAAGGACTGGATGCGGGCCTACGGAGAAGTCAACGATTTCGAAGAGCAGATGGTCCGGAATAAGACTGTTGTCGTGAAATTCTGGCTCTCCATCACCAAGGCTGAACAGCTGAAGCGCTTCAAGGAGCGTGAAAAGATAGGCTTCAAGCGGTACAAGATTACGGATGATGACTGGCGCAACCGGGAAAAATGGGACGAGTATGAACGTGCGGTCTGTGACATGATCGACCGCACCAGCACCGAAATTGCTCCCTGGACGCTGGTCGAGGCCAACGACAAGTATTATGCCCGCATCAAGGTGCTGAAGACCCTCTGCGACCGGATCGAGGAGGCACTCGGAAAGTGAGAGAGCCGCTGATCACAATACTCCGTTTCCCGCTGTCCCTGGCTCTGCTTCTGCTCTGGGGGGGATGCGCAACGGCGCCGAACGTCGCTGTGCCGGTGGAAACTCCGGTGCCGGGCGTGCCGCTCCCGTCATCCTCCCGCGTTCTCGGGACGGCGACGGTCTATGTCTCAACTGCGGGGGAGAAAGTGGAGATCGTCCATGACACCCCGGCCGGCATCGCCATCGTGAAACTGCCCGACGGCGGGATTGCGGTGCTCCCCGCGGAGATGGCCGGTTTGGAAGGGCGTTACCGGGACAGCCGCATGACCGTCTGGGAAAACGAGGGGGGTGTGCTGCTCTGGGTTGAGGGAAAGCTCGTGTTCAGCGGGAGGATCGCGAATTAGACGGGTCGCACCTTGAATGTTTTATATAAACAGAGATGGTCTTTTACGAATGTATTGCATAAAAAAACTGCCTCTTCTATCATGGCTGAAACCAGTTATGATAGTGGTCTTTATCAAATAAATAACGAGTGACTGGCTTGCAGGAAGGTCCCCCCATGCTACAAATGTTCAAGAAGAGTATTCCCCACTTCCATACCAGCTCAACAGTGGTCAACCTCATTGCCGCCGCTTTTCTCGTCTGCTTCGCCAATGGCTCCTTCTGGCGTACGGTCACCATCAAGCTGGGCCTGACAACCGTCAGTCACTGGGTCCTCCTGGTGGTGTTCGGACTGTCCCTCCTGATGGTGTTCAACATCCTGTTTTCACTCCTTTCCTTCAGACCGGTATACAAGCCGTTTCTGATTGTTCTGTTCTGTACGGCAGCAACCGCCAGCTATTTTATGGGCAGCTATGGAATAGTCATCGACAACCAGATGATAACCAACCTGCTTGAAACGGATGTTCGTGAGGCAACGGAACAGCTGACCTGGCCGCTGTTCATACACTTATTCCTGATGGGAGTAATCCCTTCCACCCTGCTGCTGCAAACGCGGATCAGCTACCGGCCGTGGCGGCGCGAGCTGCTGGTAAGGGGCGGGGTCATTTTGGGCAGCACGGTGCTGCTGGTAGTGATCACCCTGGCAGAGTTCAAGGAAATCGTCATCTTCACACGGCAAAACAGAGAAGTGCGCATGTATATCAATCCCACCTACCCGATCTATAGTTTGTTCAAAACCGTGAAAAAAAATCGTCAGGCTTTAGCCAACGAACCAGTCAAGGTCATTGGGGCAGACGCCAAAAAACCGGCGGACACTCCCAAATCGGCGGTCGTGCTTGTTGTCGGTGAAACGGCCAGGGCCGAGCAATTTTCTTTGAACGGCTATGCACGAACGACCAACCCCCAGCTCAGCACCCGAAATGTCATAACGTTCACTGATGTGCAATCATGCGGGACAGATACCGCCGAATCCCTGCCCTGCATGTTTTTCCACCTGGGGAAAGCTCATTACAGCCGCAGAGAGGCAAAGCGATACGAAAACCTGCTCGACGTCCTGCAGAGAGCCGGCGTGCAGGTGATCTGGAGAGACAACAATTCCGGCAGCAAAGGGATCGCCGACCGGATCACGTATGAAAATCTGAGCGACGCAAAGGATGAGGTTCTCTGCTCAACGGACGAATGTTATGACGACATCCTGTTGAAGGATCTGGATAAACTGCTCACCCGAAACAGCGGGGACATGTTCATCATTCTTCATCAGAAGGGGAGCCATGGTCCTTCATACTACAAGCGGAGTCCGAAGGATTTCAAGATGTTCCTTCCCGAATGCACAAAGGATAATGTGCAGGATTGTGATCGGCAAAGCATAATCAACGCCTACGACAACACAATCGTCTACACCGATCATGTTTTGGCAAAACTCATCGATCTGCTGAAAGCCCAGCAATACTCCACGGCAATGCTGTATGTCTCCGACCACGGCGAGTCTCTGGGGGAAAATAACATCTATCTGCATGGGATGCCCTACGCAATCGCTCCCCGGCAGCAGACGCACGTTCCCATGATCTTCTGGGCTTCCGGCAATTTCCTGAAGGAAAAATCGATTGATGGGGCCATGCTGGCTCAACGCAGCTCTGATCGCCTTTCGCATGACAATCTTTTTCATAGCTTGCTGGGGCTGTTCCACGTCACAACAGAGCTCTACCGCCCTGAACTGGACCTGTTTCACGCCAGGCATAAATAGGTGCTTCTTCCATTATCCCTGGTTTTTCAAATGATTGCATGAAGGGAAAACGTACCCATGTCCGGCAGCAGCCTCCCCAGAAGCGTCATAGCCCTCGGCCTGGTCAGTCTCTTTATGGATCTTTCGTCGGAGATGATTCACGGTCTGCTGCCGGTGTTTCTGGTCACGGTGCTGGGAGCGGGCGCACTTTCCGTGGGGCTGATTGAAGGGATTGCCGAGGCGACCGCCTCGGTCGCCAAGGTGTTTTCCGGTGTAATCTCCGACTGGATCGGGCGCAGAAAGCCCTTGGTGCTTTTGGGGTACGGCCTGGCGGCGCTAACCAAACCGCTGTTTCCGCTTGCAACCGGCGTCGGCGCGGTTCTGACGGCACGTTTTATCGATCGCATCGGCAAGGGGATTCGCGGCGCGCCGCGCGATGCGCTGATTGCCGACATCACGCCACAGGAAATTCGCGGGGCCGCCTATGGCCTGCGCCAGTCGATGGACACCGTCGGCGCCTTTGCCGGACCGCTGCTGGCCATCGTGCTGATGTATGCCACCCATGACAACTTCCGCCTGGTGTTCTGGGTGGCGTCGGTGCCGGCCGCCGTCTGTGTGCTGCTGATTGTCTTTGGCGTCGAGGAACCGGAATCAACTCGCCAGGTCGCCCAAGTGCGGTTTCCGATCAGCCGGGCGAACCTGCAGCGTCTGCCTCCCCACTTCTGGCGGGTTGTCGTGTTTGCCGCGGTTTTGACGCTGGCTCGTTTCTCCGAGGCATTCTTGCTGCTGCGCGCCCAAGGCTTGGGATTGGCCGTAACCTGGGTGCCGATAGTTCTTATCGTGATGAACGTCGTTTACGCTGCCAGCGCCTACCCCTTCGGCAAGCTGTCCGACAACGGCAGCCGGAAAAAGCTGTTCGCCTGGGGTATCGTGTTTCTGGTCGTGGCCGATCTGGTACTTGCCATGGCCAGCACTGTCTGGATGGTGTTTCTTGGCGCGGCAGTGTGGGGTCTGCATATGGGGGCGACGCAAGGTCTGCTCTCGGCGCTGGTTGCCGACGCCGCACCCGCCGATCTGCGCGGTACCGCTTTCGGAGTGTTCAACCTGGCCAGCGGAATAGCGCTGCTCGCGGCCAGCGTCATCGCCGGCGGCTTATGGGTGTTGGTCGGCCCAGCGATGACCTTTTACGCCGGCGCGGTTTTTTCATCCGCAGCTTTGGCCGGTTTGATCAAAGACAGGAAAATTCGTGAGTGAAATAAATCTGTTCGGCGTTACGGGCATGGCCGCTGAGCTGAATGCGTCAGCGAAACGGTTCTGGGCGCAGCGGGTTCACTGCTGCCGCCGAGTTGAACGATTTTTCTGTGAAAAAAAAGTCGCGTACCAACTCGACTATTGTCAGAAATTGAAACGCGACCCTTTTTGTTGATCACTTCTATTTGCTCGATGTTTCAGTTAGCGTACATAAGAACGTCCGCTGCCCACTGGTTCAGACTCTTTCCATGAGCCTCAGCCATCATTGCAGCGTGGGCATGAACTTCGGGGGGACTCTTAACATCAGTTTTCCTGAATACGGTTTTTGTGGCGCTCTTCCTAGTTTTTCGCATGTTGCCAGATAGTCGTCTACAGCCTCAACGAAGGCAGCACGCAACTCTTTGACGGAATCGGCGTGAAAGCCTACGACGTCTTTAATTCCTGCAATGTGACCAATAAAACATTCGTCTTCATCGCTGTATTCGATTCTTGCCGCATATCCTTTATAAATCATTGTACTCATGGCTTTACTCCCGCGTTTTCCAGAAATGTCCTGGCATCTCTGACTTGATATGGCTTAGCCTCTTTTGCCGGGTGTGGTCTATGGAATGTTGCAATTATACCATTCAAAACAAAACGAACTCTTGATCCGGCTCCTTCAAACTGTCAGGGCTTGACCTGCACGGCAGGATTTGCCGTGTCAGGGTCTAAGCCGTTGTTAGGAGGTAGAGGGTGAATACAAACAGGAGTATTTGATTCATTCCAAACTCCTCCGGTATCAGGGCCAATAACAAAGCCGCGATCCACAATACGTCTTGTGTGAAGGCGCACTCCCTCGTTGCCCCGAAATTCTATTCGGTCAAATCCATCACATAAAGGGAGAACTAATGGTACTGGAAGTATGAATATTGGCATTATTCCACACCATAAGGTTTTCTTATAAACCCAGATTTCCTCATTGTCAGAAACAGATATTATTTCATCAGGTTTGCCGCGATATTTTAGAAAGTCAGTTTTGTTTGATCCTGCTTGAGGTAGAGAATTTGACTGACTTGACCAGTTGATGGTTGTAGTGGGGGATTCGTTCTTGCACTCCATTGGAGCGAATACATGCAGCCCAATACAGCCCGACAGAGTTGAGGCTAAAGTAGTGACGCAAATAATGGCTAGTATTCGCTTGAACAATTGGCCTCCTAACGGTGTGGGCGCTGACTTGACGGTTTTATCGGTCAGGTCGAGCGTGCTGGTGTACGCCCGTCATGGGCGTGAACTTATGGGGTGCAAGTCCCCTATACGAGAATCCAGTCACTGCCGTGAGGCAGGGTAAAACAAGTACTAGCCGAAGGCAAGGGCGTCTCCGCGAGGAGAGGTCTGGAGGAAGCTGGAGTGCAAAGCTATGAGCCGACGGACAGAAACAGCATACAAGGCCGTCATCCGGACAAGTCAGCACCACATGACGAAGTCCACGGATTCAGGAGAAGCGGTAAATGCTGCGGTTGTGTAGCGACAGTTTACGTTCTTATCCGGGGAGATCTGTTCCACTTTGCATTTCGCAAGAAAGGTGCGGCCACTGTAAAGGTTGTCGTGATGGAGCAGAAGTCGGCAGAAGCCATAGTAGACAGGACTCCACCACTCATGGCGGTGTGGTGGCTGGAAACGAGCCCGGTTAGCCGGGATGGTCTCACCCTGTCGAAGGGCCGAACTTAAAGAGAGGGATGTCATCCTCTATGAGCTTTCATGGTACGTTAAACCCGACCGGGTTATTGCCCGTGGAGCGCGTCATAAGGAATTCAGCTCCCCAAGATAATCACAGTTACTGCCGTCTTTTCAAAGAACTGGGATTGGAAATGACCGGCTACGGCCCGTCGCTCTTTGGGAACCGCCTAGTGCGGACCCGCATGCTAGGTGGTGTGGGGGCTGGGGGAGAAAAACCCCCGGCTACCCGATTATACTAGCCCATGTTCTTCCGCGTATTCACGCCCCTTTTCTGTGATTAATACAAAAATTGAGCTTCTATCAAGTAACCGTTGGTTGATGGCTTCATTTAAGTATTTATCAAACTTTAGACGAGGCATTTTCGTGTTTTTGAGTACTTCATTATACATGACGTGTTCTCTCTTTATACGGTTGTAGCAGTCAATAATTTCGTTCATCATTTCCTTTATTCCGTCTGAAGTTCTATCAGGCCTTGACTCAGATAAAGGACTAAATGGATTTTTACCAATCTCTGGTTTGTTATACAGAGGAGCTTTTAGAAGAGACCTCAATAGTTCGTCAAGTGAGAACTCTGTATCTTCATCTTTTGTAAAATCAATGTACAGCTTAGTTTTCAAGAACGTTGGGACCTTTGGTTCACCACTCTCTCTGACAATTGGAATTACTTTGTTGTCGGAAATTTTGGTGAGGGATGAAGATGTCATTATCATTTTTTCGTATCCTACCCCACCTTCACCGGCATTGGCTTTAGCGACATATCGTTTAGTACATACCATTACAGCTAAATCAGCAGACTCAAGGTTCCGTTCCATGAACTCTGGGAGATCATCACCTGGCTTGAGTTCCCACTGGTCCAAGATAGCATCAACTCCACGATTTCTAAGAGTTGTCGCAAGTTCTAAGAC
>JBAQPK010000609.1:0-3834 GCA_049305715.1 Desulfuromonadaceae bacterium
GGCGTATTCAGGTCCGAAACCGAAAAAGAAAAGAGACGTGCTTCAGGTCTCAAGACTTTCAGCGGCTCAGCGTATTGATCTCATGGTGAATCGTGACATGTCCAGGGAAAAACAGGGGGGAAATATCCTGGAAGGTGTTTCGGATGAAATGTTTGCCAGGCTCGATACCATCCTCACGGATGCGGGGATATTCAAGGAATAGCGGCACTGTCACGCTTTTAAAGACAACATGTAAAAAGGAGAACGGCATGAGTGCAGAAGAGTCAGTACAAACGAAAAGGGCATTAAATCTTGACCCTGCGATAGACGGCAAGCTGGTGATGAGAGGAACCGCCGAAGAAGGCAGTTTGAGGGAAATTATCAGGATGCTCGATGCCGATATCCTGGAATCCGAGCAGTTCATGGGTGGCTTGGCGACGTTTGTAAACGGCAGAACGGAGCCGATGCATGTACACCCCGATGCCGAGGAAATTAATATCATTCTGGAAGGTGAGGGACTCCTTATTACTGATAAGGATACTATCGTCTGCAAACCAGGGGAGTGGCAGTTTATCCCCAAAGGTGTTCCGCATTCCCATAGCAACCAGAAGGATGCGGCATTCAGGTTTGCCTGGCTGTATTCCCCCCCCACCAAGTCGGTGCCTAAAGGATAAGTAACAACCTGCATTTCTTATGGAAGCCCCCGGATTATCGGGGGCTTCTTGGTTGTTTGGCAAGCCGTTTTCTGCTGAAATATGCGATAGCCGGCGTTTCGGAAATGGTTTAAAATCCAGTCATGCACACCTGGGCCGATCAGGTAATCCAGTGGGAGATGCCATGCCGATTTATGAATATGAGAGCCTCGATCCATCCACTGCCTGCGGCAAATGCTCCGGTCATTTTGAGGCCTTATCCCGCCTGGGTGCGCCCCCTCTTGCCGTTTGCCCCGAATGCGGGACCCCTGTCCGGAGAGTCGTATCCAGAGCCCATGCGATCAGTCAGGGTGATGACAGTGCGGGAACGGCCGTGAAAAGTGAAATCAGAAAATATGAAAAAGAGGGGATGTGGAGTCACGCTGCCGAACTGGCGGAGAAACAATCAGAAAAAAAGAAGGATAAGGCCCTGCTGGAACGTGCGCTGGATAATTATAAAAAGGCCGGATATGATGCCGCTTCCCTGGACAAGCATGCTGTAAAAAGCAAGGATAAGAACTGATCTCCTGCGGTGATGTAACCGGAGTAGCAGCTTGTTATTAGGAAATGGTTGATATGAGCGCTGTTATTGAAAAAATCATTCCGATTATAATGGTATTCCTGTTTGGATATTTTTTAAAAAATCGCGGGGTTTTGATAAAAAAAGATGGTGATTCTCTCTTAAAAGTCTTCTTTAACGTCTCTGTCCCCTCCTTGATTTTCCTGTCCGTTTCGCAAATGAATTTCTCTCTCGATTTATTATGGCTGCCTGTCATTGCCGTATTGATAATTCTGATAACGTTTATAGTGTCATATGGCTGCGGCAGGATATTGAATCTTGACAAGCCTTCCCTGGGCACATTCCTCGTCGGTTCGCTGATTATGAACAGCAGTTTTACCTTTCCGTTTCTTATCGCGGCCAAAGGAGAAGAAAGCCTGGCGTTGGCTTCCCTGTTTGATTTCGGGAATACCGCAATGGCCTTCACCTTCACATACTATTTGGCCTGCAAATACGGCAGCAATTCAGACCAGTTAGTGACAATGCTGAAGAAGTTCGTATGTTCCCCCCCCTTGTTGTCATTGATTGCCGCATTATTCATAAACCTCAACCATATCGCACTCCCGAATGTAATAGCCCAGTTTTTCAAGATATTGGGATACATGACCGTTCCATTGGTGATGTTGTCGTTAGGTATATATTTCAGCCCCAGGACATGCAAAATCGGCCCGGTGTTTTGGGCAATATTCATCAGGATGGGTGTAGGGCTCCTTTTTGGCCTCCTGTTTACATACCTGTTCGATTTGGAGGGGATGACCAGGTCGGTGGTGCTGATAGTCTCATCCGCGCCGTCAGGCATGACGACTCTGGTATTCTCCTCCATGGAGGAATTGGACAATGAGCTGGCTGCGAGTATCATCTCATATTCCGTTCTTGCGGGGATGATCGTCGTTCCGATACTGCTCCAGTTGACGGCAGGCTGACCGTGCGGTATTGCGCTGAAATAGCGGCTCGGGCGGGCCTTGGCAGACGGTTGCAGCGCCGGATATAAACCATCTTCTTATGAATTCAAAACTAAACTATTGACAGCTATTGGACATAAGTATATACATCTATACATGCGCTGTGATGTTGGATGTAAAATACAGTGACGATCTTTGCGGTAACGTACCGTTAATGGAGAACAATAGTATGAAACCCACCTTCGCAATGGCCTGTCTTACCGCTTTGAACCTAACCCCTCCCCAGGCTGTCAGTGTCGCGGCGAAACTCGGCTATGACGGTATCGGGATCCGTCTTTTGCCGGCGGGTCCGGGAGGGATAGCCTACCCATTGATGGACAATTCCTCCCTGCTGAAGGAAACGTTGGCATGCATGGCCGATACCGGAGTGAAGGTGTCTGACCTTGAGATGATCAGAGTCAATGATACCTTTGATGCCGAATTGTATCGAGGGTTTCTGGAAGTGGGCGCGAAGCTTGGTGCAAAGGCGATCCTGGTGGCCGGCGATGATCCGGATCAATCCCGTTTGATCGCCAATTTCGCCGCATTATGCCGGATCAGCGCGCCATACGGCATGACCTGTGATCTTGAATTCATGCCGTGGACGCATGTTCCGGATCTGGCCAGTGCCAAGCAGGTGGTCGGAAAAGCCGCGTGCGAGAATGGCGGCATTTTAATTGACGCACTGCATTTCGCCCGCTCAAACAGCAGACTGAGTGAACTGGACGATATTCCCCGCGGCTGGCTGCACTATGCGCAACTGTGTGACGCTCCCGGCGAGGTCCCGGCGGAAACCTCCGCCTTAATCCATACCGCACGCTGCGAACGGCTGCTGCCGGGAGAGGGGGGCATAGATCTTTCCGCGCTGTTCCGCCGGCTCCCCGCCGACTTGCCGGTCAGTCTTGAAATTCCGAATGATGCCCGCTCCAATGTTATCGGCGCCGAGGCCTGGGCGCGCGACGTACTGGCTTCCGGGCGCGGCTTTTTTGCCGGATTGCGATAAACACAACAGACGTGCCGCAGCACCATGAATGATAGTGTCGTACGAAGCTTTATCCGCGAACAACAGGGGTGTTGTTCATAACAATCGAAAACCTTGAGGAGGTTTCCATGAAAGATCTCGTTTCCCGTCAATTTGTAAAGTATCTTGAAAACCGCGGCATCAAGCACGTCTTTGGCATCTGCGGCCACACGAATATCGCCGTATTGGCGGAGATGGAGAAGAGTTCCATCAAGTTCGTCAACGGCCGGCATGAGCAGATCGTTGCCCATGCCGCCGACGGCTATGCCCGTGTTACGCGCGAAGCTTCGGTGGTGCTGCTCCATATCGGTCCGGGCATGACCAATGCCGTTACCAGTGTTGCCACCGCGGCTCTGGACTGTACACCAATGGTTATCGTCGCCGGCGATATTGCCAGCCACTTCTACGGCAAGAACGGCCAGCAGGAAGTGAGCCTGCATGCCGATGGTTCTCAATACGAAATTTTCAAGCCCATTGTGAAGCGGGCGTGGCGCGTGGAGCGGCCGGAACATTTCCCGGAGATCATCGAAAAGGCGTTCCAGTTGGCGGTCAGCGGCCAGCCCGGACCGGTGCTGGTCGATGTGCCGATGGATATTTTCTCAAGGGAGTGCGACGTTGCCCTGTTCGATAAACTGAAGCACA
>JBAQPK010000610.1:0-3837 GCA_049305715.1 Desulfuromonadaceae bacterium
CTTACCCTTAGATCAAGCGGCCTGAAAGTCCAATTCCGACTGAGGCAATACACGGCCGGGTTCCACATCATCAACCTGATCCTTCACATTCTTGCCGCTCTGCTTTTCTATGCGGTGACAGCGGCGCTGTTCAAAAAGGATCGTCTGGCTTTCGTCTCAGCTCTGATCTTTGCACTTCACCCCGTTGCCGGTGAAACCGTTAATTTTCTTGCCGGAGGCAGAAATACCCTGCTCTCTGCATGCTTTGCACTGCTGTCGCTGCTTTTCTACATCAACAAAAAGCCGGTTCCGGCTCTTGCCAGTTTCACACTGGCAATCTTTTCCAAGGAATTCGCTCTGCTATTACCGGTTATTTTCGTTTTATATGATTACCGGCTGCAGCGGGAAAAGATTCGTTTCAGTGGTTATTTTTTCTACCTGGTTCCGATAGCCTGTTATCTGGCGCTCCGCTCGCTTGCAGTCCGGAAGGCAAATTTTCTCACGGATATCAACATATCGGATATCGCGACGGCACCCTGCCTCGTGGTGAAGTATGCATTGAACATGATTGCCCCATTGCAACTCAAGGTGCTGTATGACGTTAGGCTGAGCATGCTTGCCGGGATACTGTGCCTGGTTGTCGTGGGTGCCATGATGGTGGCCATTTATATTTTCAGAAAACAAGATGAACTCCTGTTATCGTCCTGCTGGTTTTTTTTGTTTCTCCTTCCCGTCATCAATATCATCCCTCTTCACACAACCACCGTTATGGCCGATCGGTATGCCTATTTTTCCTTGATGGGCTTTGCCCTTTTTCTGGCAACTCTCATCTGCAAATGGACCGGGAGAACAGTAAGCGCAGGAGTTGTAATTCTCTGTGTGGTTTATTCGACCATCAGTTTCAGCCGCAACAGTATCTGGAAAAACGATATCGAATTCTTTACACGGATGACAAAAGATGCGCCAGAAAAGTTTGCCGGCTTTAAAAATCTGGGGATGGAATATTACAGAAAAGGAGAAATTGCCCGTGCGCTGGACATTCTTGAAATTGCCGATTCCAAGCCGGACATAACGATAAAATATCTGATCGGTGATGCCTATACTTTCTGGAAGGAAAATATGCCGGACAGGGCCGAAAAGGCGCTGTTCAAGGTGATGGAACTGGATCCTCTTAATCTGGAACCGTATCTGGTATTGATGATGATGCATGGGCAAGCAGGAAATACCGTTACGGCTCAGTCGTATCGCGATAAAGTAAAGGCACTGGGCCACGGGATAGACGAGGTAATGGCTGATAGGATCGTTGAACTTTGTCGAGCGGGTGAAGCATACATGTCCAAGCGGCAGTACGCCGATGCGGGAATTTATCTATGGCAGGCTTTGCAGATCAATCCGGCCTATATTCCAGCACTTGTCGATATGGGTAGCCTGAGTGCCGGGCAGGGAAAGCTGGCGACTGCGATTCAATACTTCAGCAAGGCGCTGGCCCTTGAACCTTCCAATGCCTCTGCGCATTACAACCTTGCGATGGTGTATCAGATGCAGGGAAGAACCGTGGAAGCAGAGCAAGAGATGGGAAAATTCAGAAAGGCCGCAGCCAGTGCGGAACAGGATGGAAATGCTTTCCGATAGTGCCTCGCGTCATAGTGCCGGCATTTGCCTGGCATTGATAGTCATTGTTTTCGCCGTGTATATACAGGTTGGAAATCACGCTTTCCTGAATTACGACGACAATGACTATGTAACGGGCAATTCCAACGTGGTTGGCGGCATAACGGTCAAAAATATCATCTGGGCCTTTACCTCGCTTGAGGCAAGCAACTGGCATCCGCTCACCTGGCTATCACATATGGTGGACGCCGAGTTGTACGGCTTGGATCCTCGCGGCCATCACCTCACCAGCGTTGCAGTCCATGCGCTATCCACAGTGCTTCTTTTCCTGCTTCTGCTCGGGATAACCGGCTCGCAGTGGCACAGTTCATGTGTCGCTGTTTTTTTTGCGATCCACCCACTGCATGTGGAGTCGGTTGCCTGGGTGGCGGAAAGGAAGGATGTCCTCAGTGCGTTTTTCTGGTTCCTCACCCTTCTCCTGTATTCCCGATATACCGCACAGCGGAAGCGCGTGTTTTACCTCCTCGCTCTGGTTTCTTTTGCGTTGGGTCTCATGGCCAAACCAATGCTCGTAACCCTTCCCGTAGTCATGCTCTTGCTCGATTACTGGCCCCTCGGCCGCTATCTGACAAAGGAGCGGTTAGATTGGCCTGGACAACTGTCCGGCAAAGGAGCGCCACTCAAGGTGCTGGTGCTGGAAAAAATCCCCTTTTTTGCCTGCGCACTCGCATCATCCATCGTTACCATCTTCGCCCAACAATCGAGCGGAGCGATAAAAAGCCTCGGGGCGATACCTTTTCCGCTCCGCGTTGAAAATTCCCTGATCGCATATGTAACGTATATCGGTAACATAATCTGGCCCGACGACCTTGTCGTCCTGTACCCCATTCCTCCCGCTTACCCCTTTTGGCAGATCATCGGTTCACTGCTCGTCATGCTTCTCATTTCCGTGACGGCGGTTCGTGCCAGACAGCGATGTCCCTATCTTGCGCTGGGGTGGCTCTGGTTCCTCGTCACCCTCATACCTGTTATTGGCCTTATCCAGGTGGGGGTTCAGTCCATGGCTGACCGTTACACCTACATTCCCTCCATAGGTCCTTTCATCATGGCCGTCTGGGGAATTCCGGAGCTCTTGAAGGGTCTGCAATACCGGGTGGCAATTCTGACGCTACTTGCGGGAGTCGTCATCAGCGCAAAAACGGCGGTAACCTGGCAGCAGATCGGCTACTGGCGGGACAACTTCTCGCTCTACGGGCATGCCCTTGAATCGACTTCCGATAACTACGTTATTCACAATAATCTGGGCAGCGCATATGCCACCGATTGGAATCTGGATGCCGCGATCCGCGAATTCCGCGAGGCACTGCGGATCAAGCCCGATTATTCGGAGGCACATTACAATCTGGGTATCGCACTTGCCATGAAAGGCGCGACGGATTCGGCCATCCGGGAACTCCGGGAGGCACTACGGATTAATCCCGGCAATACGAAGGCCTATTACAATCTGGAAATTGCTCTGGAGCAAAAACGGTTGCTGCGGGGGATCGGAAAATAACAGTTATCGTTTGACTCCTGCTTGAATGGAGTCGAACAATGAGCGTGCGTAGGTTTCATTCAGGCGCTTTAACTGCAGATGCTCCTGGTATGCAAGATCGATATTACCGGTGATAAGGTACGCATAGCCAAGGCGCACATGCGTTTCAACATCGTCCGGATGTATTCTGAGCGCCTGGTGGTAGGCCTCGATCGCTTCGGCGTACCGTCCGGCCATCTGGTAGGAATTGCCGAGGTTTCTGACGCCCTCGATCCCTCTGGGATTGAGGCGTACCGATTCCTGGAAGTGAACAATCGCATCGGCGTTGCGGTTGTGCTGGGACAGCAGTATGCCCATGTTGTTATGGGCCAGCCAGTTTCTCTCGACCGCGGTCAGGGCATGGGCATACAGATCGTAACTGTTCTGCCAGTAGCGAATCTGCTTGACGGTAAGTACCGAGAGGATAGTGACCACGATTACCGCCACGCCTGCCAATGCCGGGATTCCTTTGCGCCATTTGCCGGCTATCTCCGCCCCGCCCCAGGCTAGTATGATGAACAATCCTGTCAACGGAATGTAGGTGTAGCGGTCCGCCAAAGCCTGCCCCCCTACCCGTATGAAACCGATCACCGGGAGCAATGCAATCAGGTACCAGAACCAGCCGAAAACCAGGCAGGGTCGTTTTCTCCCCTGCGCCACGATCAGGCCGGTCA
>JBAQPK010000611.1:0-3825 GCA_049305715.1 Desulfuromonadaceae bacterium
GCGCAGGAGTCTGCAGCGCCGGCAGTTGCTGGCTCTTCGCCGTCGGGTCATTAGCAACCGAAGCCGCACTCTGTGGGGCAGCTGGTACGACCTTCTGTTTATCCGGCCCAAACAGCATGGAGAACAGATAAAAAACAGCAATTGAAAGACCTACAGCTATAAAAGCGCGCTTTTCCATCAGAGCTCCTGAATACTATTCTTTGCGTTAAGGTACCGGATCGTGGCCGCCCGGATGAAACGGATGACACTTGCATATTCTGCCAAAGGTAAGCAACAGACCCCTGGCTACACCATACCGAATTACTGACACACGGGAATACTCGGAACAGGAGGGATAAAAGCGACAGGTCTGCGGAAGAAGCGGCGAAACCATCTTCTGATAAAACCTGATTACAAGGAGCAAGCAGCTCTTGAACATGGGGACGTGCCTATAAACCGGAAGGCTTTCGTGAGTTCCCGCACCACATCGGGATACATCATTTCCGCCGATTCTCGTCTGGCGATAACATTAACATCAACGGCTGCCATCCCAAAGCGGTTATGCCTGAAGAACTCTCGCAGATATCGTTTAACTCGGTTACGAACCACTGCGCATCCGATTTTCTTGCTGGCTGTGATACCGAGTCGGGCCGTCTGAAGATCATTCTCACGCCAAACGACAAGAAATCCGCGTACCGTTGTTTTATGCTGTGCGGAAGAAAGCTGAAGAAATTCAGCTCGCTTCCGCAAACGCGCCGTTTTTGGAAATGTGGCCGCAGTGTCAGCAATCACGCAAGAATCTTGAATTATTTTACTGCAATTCTTACTGACAGGTTTTTACGCCCCTTTGCTCTTCTGCGTTTGATCACCAACCGACCATTCTTTGTGGCCATTCTTACCAGAAAACCGTGGGTACGCTTGCGTGAAGTATTGCTTGGCTGATACGTTCTTTTCATCGTGATTTACCTCTACAAAATTATTTTTCAGGAAATGGGTTATTAAACACAACTCCCATTCAGTGTCAAGTTTTATATTATATCCACGCATGTTTACCTTATCAGTGATTTGCCTTGAAAAAGAGGGTCGGCTCTGCTATTCTCCAACTCCCTCAACAGGCCCAATTCTATCTGAAATATACTTTAACATGCTGTTTTTATTTATTTAATTAGTTTTCCACAGCTGTTAACAATATGTTGATAACTTTATTAAATTTACTGTCTCGCAAATAATAATACGCTTTCTACCGTTGCAGTTACATGCCCATTCGATGTTGATAACCAATACTGACCATGATTGTGATTTTACCTGATGCTAGATGCATGGCAACAAGCAACTGAAAATATAGAAAAAGTCATGTCGGAAGCCGATTTTGGCGCCTGGATAAAACCGGTACAGTACAGCCACCATGACGGTTCCGCCGTGTTTTTGTCTGTCCCCAACTCCTTTATAAAAGAGTGGCTGGAGGACCATTATCTGAAGGTTTTGACCGGAGCACTCTCAGCCACATCCGGATATGCTGTTTCCCTTACCTTTGTCATCAGAGGCGATGAAGAACACCAGCCGTATATTTCTGAAGATTTTATTGTAAAGAATGAATCGGAACCCACCTCAGGAAAAAACACTCCGCTGGAACAGGTATTTACCCCCCTCAACCAAAAATATACATTTGATCTTTTTGTGAGCGGAACCGGCAATCAGTTTGCTCATGCCGCTGCAATGGCGGTTGCCAATAATCCTGCCGATACTTATAACCCTCTTTTTATCTATGGTGGTGTCGGACTTGGGAAAAGCCACCTGTTAAACTCGATCGGTCACACTATCCGGGAAAACTCACCGGAATTAAATGTATGCTATTGTTCCGCCGAAAAATTCATGTATGAAATGGTCAATCATCTCCGTTTAAAAAAAATGGATGTATTCAGAAACCGTTTCAGAAATGTGGATGTACTGTTGGTTGACGACATACAGTTCATCTCAGGTAAAACCGGCACACAGGAAGAGTTTTTTCACACATTTAATGCATTGCATGATGCCCATAAACAGATTGTCATTACGTCGGATAAATTTCCCCGGGAAATTTCGGACCTGGAAGAACGCCTGAGATCCCGATTTGAATGGGGGCTTATTGCAGACATTCAACCACCTGATGTAGAGACGAAGATTGCCATTCTGAAAAAAAAATCCGAGGTGACGAGAGTTTTTTTTCCCGAAGACGTTTACTATTTTCTTGCCTCAAGCGACACCAGAAACATCCGCGAACTGGAAGGGATGCTCATACGACTCGGAGCATTCAGCAGTCTTCAGAATATTCCGGTAACCCTGGATATGGCGAAGGAAAACCTTAAGGATATTCTGGGAGACAGGCACAAAGAAATAACTGTTGATTTAATCCAGAAAACTGTTTCCGAGTATTTCGATTTGAAGGTAGTTGACCTGAAGTCGGAAAAACGGTTAAAAAATATCGTACATGCGCGGCAGATAGCGATCTGGTTCTGCCGGGAGATGACCAAAGCGTCCTATCCGGACATCGGGTTAAAGTTTGGCGGTAAGGATCATTCAACGGTTATACACTCCTACAAAAAAATCGACAGTGCGCTGGCAAATGAACCAAAACTATCTAAAATTATTGATGAAATCAGGCGAATACTACTCAAGTAAGGAAAACCTGTGGATTACATGTGAACAGCTGTTGGCAAGTTTTGCCGCTGTTTAAAAGTACGGTGTATGACGCAGGCTATACACAGTCAATACATATCAGTTATCCATTAGAATTAAGGCGGTTACCGGATTATCCCTAGTTTCCACAGGGCCTACAATATACTACAAGGTTTTAAATATCTTATAAACATACTATCTGTAATTAAAGGGAGGCGTAGATGGAATTTAAAATAGAAAAAGAGCAATTCCTGAAGTCGCTGCAAAAAATTCAGGGTATTGTTGAAAAAAGAACGTCAATGCCTATTTTATCCAACGTTCTCCTTGAGGCTACCGAAACGTCACTTCTTGTCACTGCAACGGACCTCGAGGTGGGGATGAAAAGCAGCTATTCGGCAGAAGTTGTCACTCCTGGAAAAATTACTGTTTCCGCGAAGAAATTGTATGAAATTGTGAAGGAACTTCCGAATCAACCGATATCGTTTTTGACCAAAGATAATGATTGGGTCGAAATAAAGTGCGGGAAGGTTCAATTTAACATCGTCGGACTCTCACCGGATGAATTTCCCTATTTTCCTGATGTGAAAGAAGAAAACCTCTTTGAAATCGAAACATCCCTGCTACGGGGAATGATAGAAAGAACCTCGTATGCGATCTGCACGGATGAAACAAAATACAATCTAAACGGTATTTTTATCAAAGTTGAGGTACGTTCAGACGGCGGTAACGGCCTTAAAATGGTTTCCACGGACGGCCATCGTCTGTCGATTGCTTCGGGCAATCTCAAGGGAACCGTCGGTCCGGAACTCCTGAAAGGGGTTATCCTGCCGAAAAAAGGTGTCTACGAGATGAAGAAGATCACCGATGAAGAGGGGGGAACCCTGCTGTTTGGTTTTATGGACAACAACGCCGTCATTAAACGGGGGGATTCGTACATGGTCATGCGCCTCGTTGATGGAGAGTTTCCCGATTACAATCGCGTCATTCCAACCACCAACACGCAGGTTGTGACCGTCAGCAAGGAAGATTTCAGTCATTCTGTGCGTCGTATGGCAATTCTTTCCAGTGAAAAGTTCAAGGGAATCATGCTGGAAATTTCAGCGGGGGGGATCAAGATTTCTTCCAGTAATCCCGAGTTGGGAGATGCGATGGAAGAGATCGACGTAGAGTACACCGGAGAACCGATCTCGG
>JBAQPK010000612.1:0-1964 GCA_049305715.1 Desulfuromonadaceae bacterium
ATCCAAAGGCCACTACGGTAGACGCATTGTTGGCCATGACCCAGGAAGCGTGCAACAAGTATACGCACGACCTGAAAGATGGCGGTATCCTGCTGGTGGATTCCGATCTCGTTACTACCCTTCCGAAAGGGAACTTCAAGATTGTTTCATTCCCGATCATCAACACTGCCAAAACCGATGTCGGCCGTGAGATTGTTGCCAACATCGTTGCCCTGGGGGCAATGGTTGCATTGACCGGACAGGTAAGCCGTGAAAATGCCGAAAAGGCTGTTCTTTCGAGTGTCCCCGAGGCATTTATCGAACTGAACAAAAAGGCTTTCAGCATCGGTTTTGAAAAGGCTCTGGCAGCCAGTGCCTAATAGCTGATTGTTTGTAAATGGTAACACGAAAGGCCCGATGTCAATCACCGGGCCTTTCGTGTTTATACGCCGCCCGGATTCATATTTAATCTGACTTGCAGTTATCGATGTGGTATTATCGTAACTACGCCAGCTTGTCGCTGTTCGCTCTTGGTATGTCGCATAACAACCATATAAAGGAATTGTAAATGTATCAGATTACGTGCAAAGCAGTTACAGCCACACAGGTATGAAAATTCCGGAATGTTTTGAAGTCATGGTTCGCAACGGCTTGGTCGATGAAGTTGTCTCCCGGTTGATGAGTGGCAAGGAAGCGGATGTATATGTTGTTCGGTCAAAGGGAGATCTTTGCTGCGCCAAGGTATACAAAAACGCCCGTACGCGCAGTTTCAGCCAGCTGGCTCAGTACCAGGAAGGGCGTAAGGGGCGTAACAGCCGCCAGGCACGGGCCATGCAGAAAAATTCAAAATACGGGCGCAAGGAAACTGAAGAGGCCTGGAAAAACGCGGAAGTGGACGCGCTGAGGACTCTGGCGGAAGCAGGTGTAAGGGTCCCGCAGGTTCATGACTATGCAGACGGTATTCTTCTGATGGAATTCGTAGTCGATGCCGACGGGGCCGCCGCCCCCCGGCTTAACGACCTCCGGCTAACCGGTGCGAAGGCTCGTGAATACCATCGCGAATTGATAAAAAATATTGTTCTCATGCTGTGTGCCGGGATTATCCATGGCGACCTGTCCGAGTACAATGTCCTTGTCGGTCGTGATGGACTGGTAATTATAGATTTGCCGCAGGCGGTCAATGCTTCCGGTAATAACAATGCCCGCAGTATGCTTGAGCGTGATGTTGAAAACATAACAGCCTACTTTGGCCGTTTTGCTCCCGAACTGCTCGCTACGGCTTACGGAAAGGAAATCTGGAAATTGTATGCGAGTGGCATGCTTAGTCCGGCTTCCGAATTGACCGGTCTTTTCAAGCAGAGCGATATTCCGGCTGATGTAAAGGGAGTCATGCGCGAGATTGACTATGCAAGGATTTTACACGAACGTACTCTCGCCAGAACGTCCCAATTATCCTGAATGTTTGAAAGGTGACGGTGCTCTCGAAATGAAGCATCTACACACAAAAACCTCAGCTCTTCTGTGTCTTTGTTGTACCATGCTCCTGCTTGCATCAGCTGTTTCCGCCGAAGAGCTGTATAAACAATTTTCGCTTGGCGGGGGGAGCCTGACCACGGCCCCACCTGATGCCAAGGCCCCGGAGCCGGGTGTCGTAACGGCAAAATACGGCTTTAAAATAGCGAAAGATTTCATGCCCTATATGGGAACCGGCCTGGCTTACACGTATCAACCGGATATGAGGACGGGCGATATAACAAAGTTCAAAACAGGGGTGGCTGCCCAGTTTGGTTTTAATTATCTCCTCGGTACAAATACGACATTGAAGTTTGACTACAAGTACCTCTCCGTATCACCTGACCAGCAGCCCGGCGACTCCAAAACCCCTCCGCAATCCCTCGGTATCGGTCTGGATATCAAATTCTGAAAGGATATGCAACCATGCCGCACTACATCGAGCCGTTGTTTCGTCCCCCTAGTGAAGCACG
>JBAQPK010000613.1:0-5657 GCA_049305715.1 Desulfuromonadaceae bacterium
CATGATCGAACGGGAGGAAACAATGAAGAAAAGTATTCTTACGGCAACCGTTGTGTTAAGCATCGGCATGATGTCAGCCGCTGCCTTTGCGGCGGCAAACAGTGGCGAGGCCATCTTTAAGGCGAAATGTGCTTCCTGTCACCCGGACGGCGGCAATGTGATGAAACCGAAAGAGTCGATAAAAGGTATAAAAAGCTCAAAAAAGATCATTGCGCAGATTCGCAAGGGTGGCGGCGGAATGCCGATTTTTGATGCCAAGGCCATTTCCGATGCCGACGCCAAGCTGCTGGCCGACTATATCATGAAAACCTTCAAGAAGTAGCCGGCTCCGCCGGGGAGACGCCTGCACGGGTCTCCCCGGCGATCACCATCCATGGAACAGATTCTGCTCAAGCATACCCGTCCCGAACGGTGCCTTTCTTTCGACGAGTACCGCTCAACCGGCGGTTTTGGTTCGCTTGCGAACGCGCTCGGAAACATGACACCTGCTGAAGTCCAGCAGTGCGTGATCGATTCCGGCCTGAGAGGTCGCGGCGGCGCCGGGTTTCCGACCGGAAAGAAATGGTCGTTCGTACCCCGGGACCTGCCGGGTCCGCGCTATCTGATCTGTAACTGCGACGAGATGGAGCCGGGAACCTATAAGGATCGCGTGCTGCTGGAGCGGAATCCCCACCTGCTGGTGGAGGGGATGACTCTGGCCTGTTATGCTCTCGGGGTGAATCATGCCTTTATTTTCGTGCGGTATGGCTATGAAAAGGCTGCCGAAAATCTGCGCAACTCAATCGCCGCCGCCGTTCGCAACGGCTTTCTGGGGAACCATATCCTGGGGAGCGGATTCAGCCTGAAACTGGACGTGCATCAGTCGGCCGGGCGCTATATCTGCGGCGAGGAGACCGCCCTGATCAACGCCCTGGAGGGCATACGCGCCAACCCGCGGGCCAAACCCCCGTTTCCGGCGGTCAAAGGGCTATGGGGGCAACCGACCGTCGTCAACAATGTCGAAACCCTGGCCAACATTCCCGCGATCATATCCGGCGGCGCGCTCTGGTGGAAAAGTACGGCGGCCACCCCTGAAGCTGCCGGCACCAAGCTGTTCTGCATCAGCGGGCATGTAATCAACACCAACTGTTTCGAGCTCCCGCTCGGCATGACCCTCGGCGAAATCATCGACGGCCCCTGCGGCGGGATGCGCCCCGGAAGCCGCTTTAAGGCCTGTATTCCGGGTGGTGCATCCACACCGTACTTCACCGGCGCGCATCGGGACGTGTCGATGGATTTTGATCCGGTGGCACGGGCCGGTTCCCGTCTCGGCACCGGCGGAATTGTCGTTTTCGACCACACTACCTGCATGGTGGCGGTAACGCTTAATCTCGTCCGTTTCTTTGCGCGGGAATCATGCGGCTGGTGTACCCCCTGCCGCGAAGGGCTCCCCTTCGTGCAGCACACTCTGGAGCGGATCGAATCGGGGCGGGGCGACGCACGCGACATCGAGATCCTGCGGGAGCATGTCCAGATGCTGAACTACGCCTTCTGTGCGTTGGCTCCGGGAGCCATGGGGCCGGTAGACGGGCTTCTGAACCATTTCGGGGATGAACTGCTGGAGCATATCTCGGCACGGCGCTGTCCTTTCAAAGGAGCTCAGATTCTCTGATGTTTCTTGCTCTCCGTATAGTCGTTCTCCTGCTGGCTCTGACCGCACCCTCCTTTGCCCTTACGGAGATTCGTACCATTCCGACCCGGCCGGGTGTGACGTTGGACTTCCTCGTTATGACGCCGGAAAAAGCGGGCCGGCATGATGCCCTGATTCTTTTCCCGGGGGGGAACGGCGTAGGACCGTTTAAAATGAGCGAGGACGGGGTCGTCAGCGGCTGGAATTTTCTGGTTCGCAGCTCCGGGTATTTTGTTCAGAGCGGCTTGTCGGTTTTCACCGTTGCGCCACCGTCCGATCATCCCACCGGGATGAGTACCGGTTTTCGCGAGTCCGCCGAGCATGCCGAAGACATTGCCTCGCTGGCGAACTACCTTGAACAACGGGGATATGAGCGGATCTTCCTGGTCGGCAACAGCAGGGGAACGATTTCGGCAACCTCCCTCGGCACGCGCCTCAGGGACAGTCACCTTAAAGGGATCATTCTCACGTCGGCGCTGGAGTATGAAAACTTTCTGCGCTGGCTGCCGCTCGAACAGCTGCTTTTTCCGGTTCTGATGATTCACCATCGCGACGATGCCTGCCGGGTCAGTTCGCTTGAAGAAGCCAGAACGACACAGGCCGCGCTAAGCGCCACCACCGAAGTTGATTTTACCGAAGTCACCGGTGGGGCTTACCCCCGGTCGGCACCCTGTGACAACCTGAGTGCTCACGGCTTCTTCGGGGTGGAGAGAAAAGTTGCCCAGGTTATCACTGACTGGATAGGGGGGCTCAAGGCTCCGGACAGGATCGAGTAACCGCTATGCCGAAGTTGATCATCGACACCATACCGCTTGACGTACCCGAAGGCACAAACGTGCTGGAGGCTGCCCGCAGCATCGGGATAACTATTCCGCATTTCTGCTGGCATCCTGCTCTCGGCAAAGCCGGGGCATGCCGGGCCTGTGCCGTCAAGATGCTTGAGGGGCCGGTCAAGGGGATCCAGATGTCGTGCATGCTGCCGGCCCAGGATGGCATGGTAGTTTCGACGACCGATCCGGAAGCGGCCGCACTGCGCCGCGCGGTCATTGAATGGCTGATGATCAATCACCCCCACGATTGCCCTGTCTGCGACGAGGGGGGCGAATGCCAGCTCCAGGACTACACGATTGCCGGAGGGCACGGCATCCGTCGCTACGACGGCCCGAAACGCACCCACGTCAACCAGTATCTCGGCGAATATATCGAGCACGAGATGAACCGCTGCATCCAGTGCTACCGTTGCGTACGTTTCTACCAGGAATACGCCGGCGGCACCGATTTCGGCGTACTGGGGCGTGCCGGCAGCGTCTACTTCGGGCGGCAGCAGGACGGCCCCCTCCAATCCCCCTTCTCCGGCAACCTGGCAGATATCTGTCCGACCGGCGTATTCACAGATAAAACGGCCCGTTTTCGGGCCCGCTACTGGGATTATGACATGGCCCCTTCTGTCTGCCCCGGTTGCTCGCTCGGGTGCAACACGGTTCCGATGGCACGCTACCGGGAACTGCTCAAGACCACCGCACGACGCAACGATGCCGTCAACGGCTGGTTCATCTGCGACCGGGGGCGTTTTTCGAATGCGGCCGTGAACGCTCCCGACAGACCGCGCCAGGCACTTGCGGATGGCGAAGCGGTCAGCATGTCTGAAGCGCTCGATATCCTGTCTGAACGGCTGAGCGAGTTTCTTGCACTGAATGGCGCTGACGCTCTGGCAGTGGTCGGTTCGCCCCGCATGTCGCTGGAAGGCAACATCATGGCGGCCCGCTTTCGCGAGGAGCTCGGCACGGAGACGCTCTGCTATTTCGGCGATGCACTCCTCGCCGAGCGGACGCTGGAGGCGGTCTCGCTGCTGAATGCCGGTAACAGCGCCTCACAGGAAGACGTGCGACGGGCAGACCTGATCGCCATCCTGGCAAGCGACCTTCTGGAAGAAGCACCCATGATGTCCCTGGCGGTCCGCCAGGCATGGCGCAACGGAGCGCGGATCTTTATCGTGGGAGGCGAATGCCGGCTTGCCCCGATGGAGCAGCATCTCTACGAGGCGGAGACCGCTGTTTCCCTGACGGACGTACCGTTTGCGGGAGCCCGCAATCCGCTGGTCATCTGCGGTATCCGTCACACGGGGCTGGAGGTACTCCGTACAGTCGCCCTGCCGGGAGTGAAAATCTCCTTTATTCTGGATGGACCCAACGCCTTCGGCTGCGCACTCCTGGCCCGCGAGCAGGGGGCGAAATCGTTCTCCGAAGCTCTGGCCGGCGGCAAGATCAAGGGGATCATCTCTCTGGAGGCGGATCTGCCGGCCGGTCTGCCGCCCGGAATCCGGGTACTGGCCGCCGCCGACTGGCTGCCGACACATCTGGTGAAACGGGCCGAGATAACCATGCCGGTCACTTCCTGGGTTGAGATGGATGGCACATTTGTCAACAATGAAGGGCGCGCCCAGCGCTTCAAACAGGTGATGCAACCGGGATTGCCGCTCAGGGGGGATGTCCCGGAAACGCATCCGCCGCGAATCCATCGTCATGACCCGCCCGGCGGCGACATGCTCCCTTCCTGGAGAGTCGTTTCGGAGTTGTTGAAACGGTTGGGGGATGAGCAGGGTGCGGAAGATGGTTGTGGCGAAAACTGGAAGCTGCCCGGATCGCTTGATGCAGAAAATGGAGGAATTATGTTCTACGAAAGGAATCGGAAACAGTGAAAACAGCACTATTGATGATGGCCCACGGCAGCCGCATTGCCGAGGCCAATGATGCCGCTCGCGAAGTAGCGGCGATGGTACGGGAGATGACCGGCTTTGAGATCGTTGAGGTGTCGTTCCGCGAAATGCACGAACCGAACATCCAGCAGGGAATCGATGCCTGCGTCGCAAAAGGGGCCGGGCGGATTCTGCTGATGCCCTATTTTCTCTTCATGGGGGCCCATGTTCTGCATGATCTCCCGGAGGAAATCGCGGCGGCAAAAAAACGGTACCCCGGGTTGATTATGGAGATGGGGGAGCCTCTGGGAGCACACCGCAAGCTCGCGGAAATCGAAGCCGAACGGATTGGCGAGTCACTTGAACGGCTGGGGTGGCGCTGATGGACTCACTGAGTATGAAACCGGAAGATATTGAAACCGAATCGTTCCGCATCATCGACGCCGAAGCGGGTGATCATGGGTGGAGCGGAGCGGAATGGCAGATTGTGCGCCGCGCAATACACACCAGCGCGGACTTTGAATACGCCCAATCGATGGTGTTTTCTGACAATGTCGTTGAAAAGGCGGTTGCCGCGCTCAAGAGCGGCGCCGGCATCGTTACCGACACGAACATGGCCCTTTCCGGAATCAGTAAACCCCGACTGGCCCCTCTTGGCTGCCCGGTATCCTGCCATGTCGCTGATCCGGATGTGGCCGAACGCGCAAAAGCCGAAGGGATCACCCGCTCTATCGCCGCGATGCGCAAGGGGGTTGCCAATCCGGACAATCGTATTTTTGTGATAGGCAACGCCCCGACGGCCCTGTTTGAGCTGCTCCGCCTGGTTGAATCCGGGGTCGCTGAACCTGCTCTTATTATCGGCCTGCCGGTCGGCTTTGTCGGCGCGGAGGAAAGCAAAAACGCCCTGGCATCCGGCACCCACACCATCCCGTTCATAACCAATATCGGGCGCAAGGGGGGATCCAATGTGGCTGCCGCCGTGGTAAATGCGCTGGCCATCCTGGCCACGCGGCAGTGACATGACGCCATGAGCAACATAATTCTACTGGCGATCTGTCTCTTGGCGGGCATCGGACTCAGGAAAACGGGGCGCTTTCCCGGCGCAACCCCCGCAGCGCTGAACGGCTTTATCATCCACATTTCGCTGCCGGCCCTGACGATCCTGCATATTCATGCCCTTTCGATCGATTCATCACTGCTGCTTACAGCCGGAATGGCCTGGCTGCTGTTCGGCTGCGCCTGGCTGATTTTCGGGGGGGCCGGAAAACTGTTTAACCTCGACAGGGAGACAAC
>JBAQPK010000614.1:0-3808 GCA_049305715.1 Desulfuromonadaceae bacterium
ATCGATACTGAAAAGGATCGTGTCCTGTATTACATTCGGCAGGTTTATTGGAGTCGTCGTTCTGGATTCAAATCCTGAATTAAAGACAACAACAGTCATCGTGGCGATATCGGAATCAGGAGCAAAAAAGTCGACGCTCCCGTCGATAAACTCCGCTGTCCTGTTCTGGGTGAACTGGTATGACGTGATTGATGGGGGCTCAATCACGGGTCCAAGAGGAACAACCACGGCAACAGTTGCATCTCCACATGCAGACATGACCAGCATCATTACGGCCAACAGACCTAAAAGCGCTCTCTTCATATCGTCCTCCTGTTGAAAGCAGTATACCACATTGGCGTTGTCGTGTAACTCAGGCTGACGCGGATACCGGTTTAATCCTCTGATTGGTCAGCGTGTGAAAACCAGCGGCATAATCACAGTCAAGTTTCAGTTGCCATGCCCAAAATGGCTGTAACGTGCTGATTGTAAACAAACATTCACTGAAGATACGTTGAGCCGAAGCATGTCACCTGCTCAGTTTCGTGTCTGCAAAAACATAAATAACCTCATTTGAGGCGCCGATGAATTGTAATCAGGTGCATCAGGAGTTCACGACCAGCGTTGATAGCGTGATGCCGGCAAGGCACGTGCGGGATCGGGTTGGATCTCCTGCCATTCGTGCGTCATGTCTGATATGGCGCATTACCGGAAGAGGGGGTATACTTGACCGCGGGTGGTTTAGATTTCCCGTCAGCAACCGTGCTAGATGATGTGAAAGTGTGTGTGCTGCGTCATGGCAGCCCATGTTTTCCTGGTATGTAGCGGGGTTGTAAAGAGAGGAATATATGACAGAACAACGTGGTAACGATGACTCTGATATGGTGTGTACCTGTGGGGAAAAGCATACAGGTCACATTTGCTGGCTCTCCCGTATGGGGTTGATCATGGAAATTCAGCATTTGAGCGATAGCCCGACAATTTCGTGTTCAAATTGTGGTGCTAAAGCAAACCTGCCCCATAACGTTTGTTTTCCTGTCCCCCTAAAGGACTCCTCCAGCGAATCCGGGTGACAGGTTGATGAAGTGGTTGATTTTACTTGGATAGGAATGTTCGCGTTTTCATCCCTTCCGAAAGACATGGACAGAGGTAGCTTTGAACGAGGCAAACACCTTGCTGCCTGTTTGTAATGCGAGACTTTCCAGAGATTGGTTGGTAATAGCAGCAACCAGGGAGAAACCGCAATCCAGATACACCTTGGTAAACAATCCCAGCCGAACTATTTTGGAGACCGTGCCGGAAAACATATTTCGGGTACTTGAAGTTGCTTCCGGGTTTGTCAGGGATATCACCACATGCTCCGGATGAATACAGATCACAACCGATTCCCGAGGCACCCCGTCCCCCATTATTTCCATGGTCCGGCCAGCCACGGAGACGGAAAACAGTCCGTTGTCCGCTTCTCTGACGGTTCCGGTAAAGATGTTTTCCATACCGACAAAGGTGGCAACAAATTCATTTGCAGGTTGGTTATGTACTGATGATGGCGTGCCGGATTGAACAATTCTCCCCTGTTCCATTACCACCATGCGGTCTGCAAGGCGCAGAGCATCCATCTGGTCGTGTGTCGTTAAAATTGCTGTTATGCCTGATTCTCTCAGCACCATTTCGAGATCATCACTCAAAGCCTGCCGGGCAGGCGGATCCAATGCCACAAACGGCTCGTCAAGGAGAATGATTTCCGGATTGGTTGCGAATGCACGCGCCAGACTGGTACGCTGTGCCTCTCCGCCGGATAGTTTCCGGGCAGAGCGATCAGCAAGATGTGCGATACGGAAACGCTCCAGACATGAATTTACCCGCTCCTTGATCTCGCGACTACCGAGGTGGCGCAGCTTTAATCCTACCGCGACATTATCGAATACCGTAGTGTCAAAAAGGAGCGGTTCCTGGAACACCATGGCCAGCTTTCGGCGATATTCAGTTGAAGCAAATCCGGCGACAACTGCCCGCTGCTTGAAGAATATTTTTCCTGATTCCAGGGGAAGCAAGCCGGCCAGCGCAAGCAAAAAACTGGATTTTCCGGTGCCGTTCGGTCCAATCAAAGCGACAGTTTCATTGCCGTGGAGAACAAATGACGGTATCTTCAGCACCGTTGACCCGCCTCGAACAACCGTCAGATCGCGTATTTCAAGCAATGGATCGATAACGTTCATCGCGGCCGTTCCCGTTGCTGGATGACCGTCAGCAGATAGTTTACGCTGAAGGCCAGTACCAGCAGAATTAGCGAGAGAGCGATAGCCACATCAAAATTCCCTTTTCCCGTCTCCATCACCGTAGCGGTCGTCAGCACCCTCGTCTGCCCCTTAATGTTACCCCCCACCATGATAGATGCACCAACCTCGGAAATGACACCGCCGAACCCGGCCATAACCGCGGCGAGAAGCGGCAAGCGTGCCTCACGTATAAGGATCCAGGTGGTTTGGAGCCTGGTTGCTCCGAGCGCCTGCACCTGCAGTTTGAGGTTGGTGGGCAGATTCTGGATCGAAGCAACGGTAATGCCTGTCACGATCGGAGTGGCGATGACCGCCTGGGCCAGAATCATGGCAGACGGGGTATACAGGATTTCCAGAAAACCAAGGGGACCGTTGCGCCACAGGAATAGCGTCACAAAAAGACCAACCACAACCGGTGGCAACCCCATGCCGGTATTAACAAGGCTGATGACAAACCGGCGACCGGGGAAATCGGACAATGCCAGAAAGACGCCTGCCGGAATACCGATAAAGAGGCTGGCAAGAGTGGCACTGCAGGAGATTTTCAGCGAAAGCAGCGTAACCGCCAGCACTTCTGCATCAAGGCTGACGATGAGACTCCAGGCTTTACTGAGACCTTCTAAAAAAAGTTCCATTAGCATCCCGTTTTTTCAATATTCTTACTGTCATGCTCAAGATAATGGGTATGCCCGTCTCTGACAACAGAAAAATAGCAGGTTTCATTGTACTGATTTTTAGCTCATTCAGAAAGGAGCGCGCATGTATTTTCCGGTGGAACTGATTCAGTTCGATGTAATTTCTTGCCTTCAATATAGCAACAAGGCGAAATACTTTGTTTTTCTGAAGGTTCAAACGGGAGCTCCTGCTTTTTAATGGACCACGGTTTGATTTTGTTCGTATTTTTTGTTACTACGGGTATACTTACACCGAATCAAACGTTTAATTTGCTATTTTGTGCGGGAGACCACGCGTGGCTGACAAAGATTGTCGTGAAAATATTATAGCAGCAGCCATACCGTTTTTTGCCGCGAAAGGCCTAAACGGTGTGAGTGTGCGAGAGTTGGCCGGTGCAGCAGGTGTAAACCTTTCCATGATCTCGTACTACTTCGGCGGCAAAGAGGGGCTGTACGCTGCCGTACTGACAGAGCAGTTTGCCGTTTTGGGAAAGCTTGAAGAGATCGAGGAGATGGAAATCGATACACTGAAAAAATTTGAACTGTATGTTCGCGCAACTGTTTTACGCTACCGCAAAAGCCCCTACCTGCTCCGCTTCTACACCAGTGAGCTGACCAACCCCACCGCCTGCTTCGAGACCATTGTAAAGCCGGCGATCAAAAAAGTCGTGCAGATGCTTCTTGATACTTTTACCGCTGGTCTTTCCAATGAAAAATTTCGTACCGGCCTTGATCCTGCCGATACCGTGCTGGCCTTGGCCGGGATGATCAACTTCTATTTTCTGCTTGAGCCGGCAACAACTGAATTGGTCGATCACTCACCGGAGCGCGATGAGAAACTCATCCGCCATATCATGGATATCTTCACACGGGGAATAC
>JBAQPK010000615.1:0-7473 GCA_049305715.1 Desulfuromonadaceae bacterium
ATCCCGGCCCCCGGCAGCGTATTGCAGGTAAAGACATCAGGAGTGCTGCTGTCACTGGCGGCCGGCGCTTCTTATGCGGGATACACTCTTGCCATCAAGCGCCTGCTTCCGGGAAGTTCGCCCGATGCCGTTATCGCTGTTGTGTTTACACTCGGGGGAATACTGCTTGCGCCGTTTCTTTTCAGCTCAGACCTTCATTGGGTGGCTGATCCGGAGGGATTGCTTGTTGTATTGCACCTGGGGCTCGGCGCCACCGCGCTGGCATATCTGCTCTTTGCCCACGGTCTCCGTTCGGTTCCGGCTGTTCACGCAGTTACCCTGTCACTGGCAGAACCGCTGACAGCCGCCACTCTCGGGATGCTTGTCCTCAAGGAGCGTCTGACATTGTCAACATCGGTCGGTATGGTTCTGGTTTTAGCGGGACTGATAGTGCTGGGAGCGGAGCGCCCCAGATACGTTAACAACAGATAATGTCCGGATTGTTCGTATCATCCGGATTGTCATTTTTGGCAGAATAGAGTATCGTCGCGCACCTTCGGTATTACAGTGTGTTATCTGCCGCAGATTTACATCTTCAACGAGGAGCTCGACATGTTTTTCCAGCAACTGATTAACGGTATCGCCCTGGGAAGCACCTACGCCCTGATTGCGCTGGGATATACCATGGTCTACGGCATCATCACTTTGATCAATTTTGCCCACGGCGAAATCTATATGGTCGGAGCGTTTGTCGGTCTGTTCGCTACATCTATCCTCAAGGTAAATTTTTTCGTTGCCATGCTGATTGCCATGGTTGTCTGCATATTGCTCGGCGTTCTGGTTGAGCGGATCGCATACCGTCCGCTTCGCAAATCTTCACGGCTGTCGGCCCTTATCTCGGCAATAGGAGTGTCGATATTCCTTTCGACCCTGGCTCAGATGCTCTTTGGGGCAAATGCCAAGGGCTACCCGGAAGGAGTCTTCCCGGTCAAACAGATCACCATCGGTTCCGCTGAAATTTCCACGCTCCAGCTCCTGATTATTGCAATATCGGCCACCCTGATGATCGCCCTCGAGTTCATCGTCCATAAAACAAAAATCGGCAAGGCCATGCGTGCAACCTCGGAAGATTACAACACCGCCGCCCTGATGGGCATTAACGTCAACATGGTCATATCCTTTACCTTCGCCCTCGGTTCGGCCCTGGCCGCTGCCGGCGGTGTTCTGGTCGGGCTGCTTTTCAACGCGGTTTCCTTCAACATGGGGCTGATGGCGGGATTGAAAGCCTTTGCCGCCGCGGTGCTGGGGGGAATCGGCTCAATACCGGGCGCGATGCTGGGCGGTTTGCTGCTGGGTGTTACCGAAGTGGCCGGTGTCGCAATCGGTTTCTCGTCCTATCGGGATGCAATCGCTTTTGCAATTCTGGTATTGGTGCTGCTGGTAAAGCCGACCGGGCTGCTCGGTCGCAAAATTCAAAAGAAAGTGTAAACATTGGAGCCGTATCATATGGGTGATTTTTTACAACAGCTAATGGGGAGCATAAACCCCTACTACCTGCAGATCCTCGTCAATATCGGAATCGGTATCATACTGGCGCTCGGCCTGAATATCATTACCGGCCTCACCGGGCAGCTTTCCCTGGGACATGCCGCTTTTATGAGTATCGGTGCCTTTACCAGCGCCCTTCTCACAATCAAGCTTGGCATACCGTTCAGTCTCAACCTGATTCTGACCGGGTTTATTACTGCAGCTGTTGCTGCTTTGATCGGACTCCCAATCCTGCGCCTGACCGGAGATTATTTGGCAATCTGCACGCTTGGATTTGCCGAGATTGTCAAGGTTGTGTTCCTGAATCTCGATATCACCAACAGGGCCCTCGGACTGACCATACCCGCAGCGAACACCACTGTTCCGCTGCCGGTTGTCGTCTGGGTTGCTGTTCTGCTGACAATCATCTGTGTCACCTTCATCCACAACTCCCGCTTCGGCAGGGCGCTCATGGCAGTCAGGGGTGACGAAATTGCAGCCGAGGCGATGGGAATCAACGTGACACTCTACAAGGTCCAGTCCTTCGCTCTTGGATCCTTTATAGCGGGTGTCGGCGGCGGCCTCTATGCCCACTTCGTTGGCTACATCAATCCCTCCGATTTTGGTTTTCTTAAATCGGTTGATATCCTCAGCATGGTCGTACTGGGTGGACTGGGAAGTATTACCGGCAGCGTTATCGGCGCAACCATTCTGTCAGCCGCTCCCGAATTTTTACGCTTCATGTCCTCCTACCGCATGCTGGTATACGGCGGCCTGCTTGTCTGCATGATGCTCTTCCGTCCCAACGGCCTGATGGGCCGCATAAGCTTCACCGGACTGGTGCTCCGCGCTCTGGGACGTAAACCGCACCTGAAAACAATCATGGAACAAAAAATATCTAAAGCATCGGGACCCGGTAATGGCAATACTTGAACTGAATAATGTAACCATCCGATTTGGCGGCCTCGTGGCTGTCAACGACGTTAACCTGAAAGTGGAAGAGGGGACGATCCAGGCCCTGATCGGACCGAACGGTGCCGGCAAGAGCACGCTCTTCAACCTGATAACCGGCATCTACCGCCCCACCAGCGGGTCGATCTCTTTCAAGGGGAACTCCATCAGCGGATCTCCGACCTTCAAAATAGCAGCTGCCGGCATCGGTCGCACCTTCCAGAACATCCGGCTGTTCACCGACCTGACGGTGCTGGATAACATTCTGATCGGCGCCCATAGCCGCGGACGGTGGAACCTGGCCGGTGCCCTGATGAAGTTCACCCCCTGGGTGCGCAAAGAGGAGGGAGAGCTGCTTGATCTGGCCGGAGATTGCCTGCAGATGGTCGGCCTGTCATATCGTGCCTTTGAACTGGCTGGCAACCTCCCCTATGGTGAGCAGCGTCGGCTCGAAATAGCCCGGGCCCTGGCACTCAAACCGGACCTGCTGCTGCTCGATGAACCGGCGGCCGGCATGAACCCCCAGGAAAAAGCCGAACTGATGACGATGGTCCAGCGCATTCGCGCGACCGGCATCACCGTTTTTCTGGTCGAGCACGACATGAAGTTCGTCATGGGGCTTTCGGACCGGATTGCCGTTCTTGATTACGGTGAGAAAATTGCCGAAGGTCTGCCGGAAGAGATCCGACAGAATCCAAAAGTTATTGAAGCATATCTCGGAAAGGGGGCTGGCGATGCTCATTCTTGATCAACTCTTCGTCAACTATGGTGCCATCAAAGCGCTGAAAAGCATTTCCTGCCGGGTTGAGCAGGGGGAAATCGTTGCTCTGATCGGTGCCAACGGGGCCGGTAAAACGACCATCCTTAACGCCATTTCCGGGATTGTCCCGACTCTTTCCGGCACGGTAACATTTCTGGGCGAAGCGATTACCGCCATTCCCCCGCACGAAATTGTCAAACGCGGAATTTCACAGGTTCCCGAGGGACGACGCGTTTTTGCAAATATGTCTGTTCTGGAAAACCTCGAGATGGGCGCATACATACGCGACGACAAAAAAGCAATTCTGGAAGAGATTGATCAGGTCTTTGCCCGTTTTCCACGCCTGTTCGAGCGAAAGAAACAGCTGGCAAAAACCCTTTCGGGCGGGGAGCAGCAGATGCTCGCCATGGGGCGCGCCCTGATGTCCCGTCCCAAACTGCTGCTGCTTGACGAACCGTCCATGGGACTGGCGCCGATGCTGGTAGCGCAAATTTTTGCCATCATTCAAGAGATCAACGCCGGCGGCACGACCATCATGCTGGTCGAACAGAACGCCAACATGGCCCTTTCGATCGCCCATCGCGCCTATGTGCTTGAAACCGGTGAAGTCGTACTGCAGGGACCTGCCAGCGAACTGGCCGCCAACCCGGAAGTCCGCAAAGCCTACCTTGGTGAATAAGAGGAACTGTCTGCGTGAGTAACAAACCGATCGTGAACCCCTACCTGGCGGTGCTGGTAGGGGTTTTTGCCGTTTCATTTTCCGCCCTTTTCGTCAGACTCACAACCGCGCCGGCCCTGATAATTGCCACATATCGCCTGCTGTTCACCTTCCTGTTCCTGGCCCCCTACGCGCTGTTCCGCTACCGTACCGATCTCGTCACGCTATCATGGCGGCAGCGCGGTCTGGCAGCGGGCAGCGGCCTTTGCCTGGCCCTGCATCTCGTATCCTGGTTCATCTCACTTCGTTATACCAGTGTTGCCAGTTCAGTGGTTCTTGTAACCACACAGCCGGTTTTCGTCGTAATCGGCTCCTGGATTTTTTTCAGAGAGCGGGTAAGCCGGCTGGCAATGGTGGGAGGTGCGCTGGCGCTGGCCGGCAGCTTCATCATCGGTGCAGCCGACTTCCAGATCGGCAGAGAGGCATTCTGGGGCGATCTGCTGGCGCTGGCGGCAGCCGTTTTTGTCTCCGGGTATCTCCTGATCGGCCGACGCCTGCGCGGGAACATTTCCCTGCCGGTCTACACCTTCTATACCTATGGCAGCAGCGCGTTGGCCCTGGTTATTGCCAGCATTGCAACCGGCACTCCCTTTGCCCCCTACCCTGCGCGCGACTGGATTCTTTTTCTGGCACTGGCAATTGTCTGCACCGTTATCGGCCACACCGTCTTCAACTGGGTGCTTCGCTATGTTCAGGCATCCGTTGTGTCGGTCAGCGTCCTTGGTGAACCGCTGGGGGCCATCCTGTGGGCTTCGCTGTTTTTGCGTGAATATCCGACGCTGCGCCAGACAATCGGCGCCGGTTTCATCTTTGGCGGCCTGTTCATTTTTACCCGGTTTTCAGCGGGACATGGAACGTCGGCACTCCATACCGATGTGTGTCCAAAAAAATGACGGACGTGCAGAAGAAAGCAGACATTCATCACGGAGCCGCGACAGGACTCGGGTATGGCATTCTGGCGTATCTGATCTGGGGGTTTTTCCCGGTCTACTTCAAGGCGCTCGCCGGGGTTCCCCCCCTGCAGGTTGTCTGTCACCGGATCGTCTGGTCGGTACTGTTTCTCTGGCTGATCATTGTCTGGCGTGGGCGATGGCGAGCCATCCGTGACGCACTGCACGACCGCCGGGCGGTGGCCCTGCTGACCGTATCGGCCCTGCTGATCGCCACCAACTGGCTGGTGTTTATCATTGCCGTGGGGCATGCCCAGGTCATCCAGTCAAGCCTCGGCTATTTCATCACCCCCTTTGTCAGCGTACTGCTCGGATTTCTCTTCTTTCAGGAGCACCTGCGGCGACTGCAACTGGTCAGCCTCCTGCTAGCTGCGGCCGGAGTCCTGCTGCTGACGATTCAATACGGCCGTTTCCCCTGGATTGCAATGGTACTGGCGCTAACCTTTGGCTCTTACGGTCTGTTCCGCAAGGTTGTAACAGTTGATTCGTTGACCGGCCTTACCGTGGAGACACTGCTGCTCGGCCCCGCGGCACTCGGCTATCTGCTTTTTGCTTCCTGGCAGGGGACCAGCGCCTTTCTGGCCCACGGAGCGCAGACGGTTACCCTGCTGGTGCTCGCCGGTGTAGCGACCGCCGTACCGTTGCTGCTCTTTGCTTCGGCAGCCCGCCGCCTGCGTCTTGCCACAATCGGTTTTCTGCAGTACATCACGCCGTCACTTCAATTCCTGCTGGCAGTGCTGCTCTACAAGGAGCCGTTTACCCGTGCTCACCTGTTCAGCTTCCTGTTTATCTGGAGCGGACTCTGCTGCTATTCGTATGATGTGTGGCGGGGAATGAGGGAGGCCAGACAGAACAATCGCTCTTGCGAGGAGTTGCAGTGATGCAACGACAGAATCACGTTGACGGTAGTTTGTCCGGAGTGATAATGTCCCAGTCGCATAAACGCATGACATCTACCTTCCCGGTGCCGAACCAAACATCCCACTGCCATAGTTTAGGAGACATCGATGAAAAAGTTTTTGACTCTTGCGGCACCCTTTCTGTTGGTTTCCTTTGTGCTGTTCTCAGCGGCGTTTGCGGCAGAGCCTCCGAAAAAAGTCCTGATCGGTGTCTCCAAGATCGTATCACACCCCGCCCTTGATGCCGTTGTGAAAGGATTGCAGGATGAGCTTGCCGCAGCAAAAATCAATGCCGAGTATGACCTGCAGAATGCAAACGGCGATATCAATGCCGCTGCCTCCATCGCCACCAAGTTCCAGTCGGAAAAGGTGACGCTGGCAGTCGGTGTCGCCACTCCCACCTCCCAGTCACTGGTGAATACTCTCAAGGGCATTCCGGTCGTGTTCACCGCCGTCACCGACCCGGTCAAGGCGGGATTGGTCGCGTCACTCAAAAAAGGCGACAAAAACGTCACCGGCGTATCCGATATGACCCCAGTTAAACAGCAGATTGAACTGCTGCTCAAGGTCAAGAAGATCAAGCGCCTCGGCCATATCTACACCAGCTCCGAGGAGAATGCGGTCGTATTGGCCGGCATTGTCAAGCAGGTCTGCAAGGAACTGAACATCGAATTCGTGGAAACAACCGTTTCCAAATCCTCTGAGGTGAAGCAGGCGGTTCAGGCCATTATCAGGCGTGTGGATGCACTGTATATCAGTACCGACAACACCGTCGTCTCGGCCATGAGCGCTGTTACGGACGTGGCGATGAAGGCCAGGGTGCCGATCATGTCGGCCGACCCGAGTTCTGCGGAAAACTACCCGGTACTGGCTGCCTGGGGCTTCGACTACTACAAGATGGGGAGAGCCACCGGCAAACTGGTTGTCGAAATCCTCAAGGGAAAGAAACCGGAGCAGATTCCGACCCGGTTCATGACCAGGACCAGCGACGTTGACCTGCTGATAAATCTGGACGTGGCAAAAAAACTCGGCCTGACATTTCCCAAAGACATCATCAAGAGCGCCAACAAGGTTGTTCAAAACGGTAAATTAACCAAAAAGTAACACGCACTCTGTATGCGCCAGGCGATCTCTATGATTGCCTGGCGTTATTATTTTTCCAAAGGATACCCGGCATAGATATGATCGAAGCGATTCTGGTAGAAGGACTGATATACGGAATAATGGTCCTGGGGGTGTTTATTACCTTCAGGGTCCTCGATTTTCCGGACCTGACGGTGGACGGCTCGTTCCCTCTGGGAGCGGCACTGATGGTCCAATGCATTCTGCTCGGCACGAACATCTGGCTGGCGCTGCTGGCAGCGTTCATCGGCGGTGTTCTGGCCGGCGTGACCACGGCGCTGATTCACAACCATCTCAAGGTGCCCAATCTTCTGGCCGGAATCCTGACCATGACCATGCTCTACTCGATCAACATCCGCATCATGGGTAACCGTGCCAACGTGCCGGTACTCAAGGAAGAGACGATCCTCTCCAAGGTGTCGGAACTGTTCAGCGGCAGCATGCCGGACGAATATATTCTGCTGATCTTTTTTCTGATCGTTGCGGGGGTCATCAAGGTACTGGTCGACCTGTTCTTCCGTACTGACCTGGGCATGACCATGGGGGCCATGGGCAACAATGAACAGA
>JBAQPK010000616.1:0-5191 GCA_049305715.1 Desulfuromonadaceae bacterium
AGGTTCTTGTGCTCGCAAGGGTGTGCTAGTTCGAGTCTAGTCCCGGGCACCACAAACAAATAAAGGTTTCCGGCAACTGCCGGGAACCTTTTTTTGCATCTTTCTCTCTCATTGACTCGCCACCAGCTGTTTTCATGCTTTCTCACGTGGGACGTTTTCAGCTCTCCTTCAAGATCCCGTCGGCAACCTGCCGGAGCGTTTTGCGCTTGTCCATCGCGCTCTTCTGCATGATGCGGTAGGCTTCCGCCTCTGGCACCCGGTTCTTCTCCATCAGAACCCCCTTGGCTTTTTCGATGATCTTGCGGTTCTCAATGAGTTCGCGCAGGTCGTCGATTTTCTCTTTCAGTTCCTCAATCTCTTCAACATGCTGCAGCGCGATTTCTATCGCCGGAAGCAGATCCTGCTGTCGAAGGGGTTTGGTTAAAAAAGCGGCAATTCCGCTTGACGATGCCCGCTTTACGGTCGCGCGGTCACAGGCGCTTGTCAGCAGCATGATAGGGATTTTCAGCTTTTTTTTGATCTCGACCGCTGCGGTTATTCCGTCCATGCCAGGCATCGACACATCCAGAATCGCTAAGTCCGGAAAGCTCGCCAGTGCCAGCTCCACGGCTTTTGCGCCGTCTCCGCACTCCAGTATCTCATCGAACCCGAGATCAGCCAGCATGCTCTTCAGGCTCATCCTGATGAGCGGTTCGTCATCACAAATCAGTATTGATTTTCCCATGGTCATTTCCTCCTGTAACAGGGGAAGTAGCATGAGGCGTGCCACTTTAAAAAGTGATCAGGTAAACAGCGACAAAAAGGGGGACGGCGAGGTTCTGCTTATGCCGGTTCTTCGAGTTTCTCTTCGAGGAGGGGGGTGATCACCACCTTGATCTTCCCCTTGCCCCACAGACCGATTTTTTTGGCTGCGGCGCGGGAAAGGTCGATGAAGTGGAAGGATTTGGGGGCGCAGCGATCATTGACCGTTACTTGTACTTCCTGTCCGGTGGCAGGATTCAGAACCTTCACCACGGTTCCGAGCGGCAGGCTCTGGTGGGCGGCGGTCAACTTCTCGGGATTATAGCGGTGCCCGGAGGTTGTCCGGCGTCCCTCGAATTTGCGGGCATAATACGACGCAAAACCCTCGACCGACTCGAACGGACTGCTTTTTTTGACAAGTTCTTCCAGACTGGTCTGTGCCGCCGCGGAGGGCTCCCGCAGCAGCGAGGGGTCTCCCCCCGGGAGTACATTCGCGCCGGCTGTGGACGCCAGCAGCACTAGGGTGACACATGTCGCTATCATATTGAAATACAGTCGATTCATGCGATCCTTATACAATATCTGTGCAGTCAGGTCAAGTTTTGTGCAGATATTCGGCGATCCCGTCCCGTAGTCCGCGTGGCACAAAGCCGAAGGTCTGCTGCCATTCACCGCTGCAGATGCTCTCCTCCAGCAGCATCTGCAGCTGATCCATCGTGATCGGAAACTGCGGGATCTTCTGCATGAACGGAACCGCCAGCTTCATCAAACCCAGCGGCAGATGCGGCTTCATGGGTGGCGTTTTACCCATTGCACCGGCAATCACGTTCAGCAGCTCATCATAGCTCAAACGATCATCTCCGCACAATTCGTATGCCTGACCGATCGATTCCGGCATCTCAACTGCCAGGGCAAAACAGCGCGCGACATCATCGGCATGTATCGGCTGTAGCCGATACATGCCGGAACCGATGACCGGCATGACCGGAGCAAGCCGCAGCTGTGCCGCCAGCATGTTGATGAACGCGTCGTGCGGTCCGAAGATCAGCGACGGGCGGAAGATCGTCCATTCCAGAGAACTTCCCCGCACGGCTTCCTCCGCCTGCCACTTGCTCCGATGATAGGCGGATACCGCGGCCGGCCTGGCCCCGAGGGCCGACATCTGCAGATAACGGTTGATTCCGCTTTTGCGGGTGACCTCAAGCATGGCCTCCGTGGCCTGGACATGCAGCTTTTCAAAGGTGATCCCTTTGGAGGGAAACTCACGGATAATGCCGACCAGATTTATCGCGGCATCACAGCCGCTCACCGCTTCAGCAAAGCTTGCCGGGCTGGTCACATCCCCTTCGAAGAATTCGATGCCGCTCTCTGCCGTGACTCCCCGGCGGTGAACGAGCAGACGCAGCTCATGCCCCCGCTCCCGCAGTGCCCGGCAGACATGTCCGCCGACAAAACCGGTCCCTCCGCTGATAAAAATCCTCATGGTGTCACCTCCTGTCAGGCCGGTAGTTCTGACGGATGCTCCAGTAGTTGTCTGAATTTGTTGAGAAAAGCAGCGGCGGTGACACCATCGACGATGCGGTGATCGCACGATAGCGTTGCGGTCAGCAGACGCGCTGCCTGCGGCACACCGTTCCGTACCAGCGGGCGGTCCGCCACGCTTCCGATCCCCAGGATGGCCGCCTGCCCCGGCATGATGATCGAAGCCAGGGAATCGACTTCGTACATCCCCAGGTTGGAAACGCTGAAGCTCCCTCCAGAAATCTCGTCTACCGCCAGTCTCCCCTCCCGGGCCTTTTCGGCCAGCCGGGAGGATTCGGCGGTCAGCTCACGCACCCCTTTGCCGTCTGCCCTTCTGATCACCGGCATCTGCAGTCCGCCGTCAAGGGCGACCGCAAATGCCAGGTTGATATCAGGATAACAGACGATACTCCCGTCGCTGTAGCCGGCGTTGAGCACCGGGAAAGAGGTCAGCGCCAGGGCGGCAGAGGCAAGAATCAGCGCGTTGAGCGATACCGTGACCCCTTCATCCTTCAATCCCCTGACAGCTTGTTCGGCCTGGTCCATCTCGATATCGCGTGTCAGGTAAAAATGGGGGATCGTTCGCCATGAGTCGCTGGTGGTGCGGGCGATGGCGCTCCGCATGCGGCTGAGAGGCGTTGTTGCTGACGGGTGGGACGCGGATGCTTCGCCGGAGGGGGGCTCTGCGCCGGCATCCTCAGGGGGGCGTGAACCGGTCGGGAGATGACGCTCCAGATCCTCCAGCATGATTCTCCCCCCCGGTCCGCTGCCGGCGACCTGTTCAAGATCGACACCCAGCTCACCGGCACGGCGGCGCACAACTGGCGCCGCCTGTACAGCGTGCGGTGTACTCTGTTCCGATACCGCACCTGATGGTGATTGGTCTGGTATTGCCGGGGCCGGCCCTGTTTCTGCTGAAACCGGCTCCGGTGGTGGGGGGGCATTTGTTTGGGGAGGGTGCGGGAGGGCTTCGCCCGCTTCACCGATCAGGCCGATCACGGTACCGACCGGCACCAGTTCGCCGGCCTGAACCCGCTGTTCCAGCAGGATGCCGGAGGAGAAAGCCTCAAGGTCCATGGTGGCCTTGTCGGTCTCCACCTCCGCGATGACGTCGCCTCGCTCGATCCGTTCGCCGACGCTCTTGCGCCATGCTCCGAGCTGCCCCTCGGTCATGGTGTCGGACAGCTTGGGCATGGTGATTTCCGTTGCCATCGGTCCCCCTCCTCCTCATCACGTGTGAAGCTTATACCATAACCTCTTTCACTGCTTTTGCAATGCTCTCCACCTGGGGAATGCAGATCTTCTCGATCTTGCGGGAGTAGGGCATCGGCACATCCAGCCCGGCCACACGTCTTACCGGCGCCAGCAGGCTTTCAAAGCAGGCCTCGTGGATGCGGTGGGCGATGTCCCCCCCAAGCCCGGCGGTGCGCCAGCACTCCTCAACGACTACCGCCCGCCCGGTCCGGCGGGCCGATTCGATCACCGTATCCATGTCAAGGGGGTTGAGGGTGCGGAGATCGATCACCTCGCAGGAGATCCCTTCCTTTTCCAGTTCGGCGGCTGCCTGCAGGGCCAGGATGCTCATGCGGGCATAGGCCACGAGCGTCACGTCGCTGCCGCTCCGCATCAATGCCGCCTCTCCGAAGGGAACCAGAAATTCCGGATCGAGCGGCACTTCCCCCTTGCTGTTGTAGAGCAGTTCATGCTCCAGAAAGATGACCGGATTGTTGTCGCGGACCGCGCTCTTCAGCAGACCCTTGGCGTCGGCCGGTGTTGCCGGATAGGCGATGCGCAGCCCGGGGCAGTGCATGAAATAGCTCTCCAGCGACTGGGAATGCTGGGCCGCCAGCTGGCTGCCGCCGCCGCCCGGCATGCGCACCACCATCGGCAGAAAGGTCTGACCCCCGAACATGGAGCGAATCTTGGCCATATGGTTGATGATCTGGTCCATTGCCAGCAGGGCGAAGTTGACCGTCATCAGCTCGGCTATCGGCCTCACTCCCCCCATGGCGGCACCCACCGCCACACCGACGATGGTATTCTCGGAGATCGGGGTGTCCCTGACCCGTTCCTCGCCGAACTCGGCCAGAAGGCCGCGGGTGACCTTGAAGGAACCCTCGTAGAGCGCCACATCCTCGCCCCACACCACTACCGACGGGTCACGCCGCATCTCCTCCTTCAGGGCCAGGTTCAGGGCATCGCGGTAGGTCATCTCAGACGTAGATGTCATTGAACACCTCCGCATTCTCCGGCCAGGGGGACGCATCGGCAAACTGCACCGCATCCTCCACCAGGGCTCTGACCTTCACCGTGACCGCCTCCAACTGTTCGCCGGTGGCGATACCTTCTTCCAGTAGGCGTTTGGCAAAGCCGGGAATCGGGTCACGCGCCTTCCAGATCTCGTGCTCGGCCGCCGAGCGGTATTTGGCCGGGTCGGCCATGGAGTGGCCGCGGAACCGGTAGGTGACCGCCTCGATAAAATAGGGGTGCGATGTTTCGCGGACTTTCTCCGCCGCATGTCTGACGGCCTTGTAGACGGCGATCACGTCCATCCCGTCCACCTTTTCCGAGGGGATGTCATAGCCGCAGGTGCGCTTGAAGATGCTGGTCAGGGCCGATGAACGGTGCACTTCGGTGCCGATGCCGTAGAAATTGTTCTCGCAGATGAAGAGCACCGGCAGTTCCCACAGCCGTGCCCAGTTAAGGGACTCATGGAAGGTGCCCTGATTGACTGCCCCGTCGCCGAAGAAGCAGGCGGCTATCCGGTCCTCTCCGCGGTATTTGGCAGAAAACGCCAGTCCGACCGCGATCGGGAACTGCCCTCCGACAATGGCATAGCCTCCCATGAAGTTGAGAGAGGGATCGAAAAGATGCATCGACCCCCCCTTCCCCTTGCAGAGGCCGGTGGCCTTGCCGAACAGCTCCGCCA
>JBAQPK010000617.1:0-1987 GCA_049305715.1 Desulfuromonadaceae bacterium
GGCCAGCACTGCTCCCTCCACGGTCAGCAGGATCTTCAGCCAGGGGAGTGAGCCGATCTGTTTGCCGGCCAGGTTATGGATCAGGGTGGCGGGCATGAGCAGGAAGTAGGTCAGTTTTTCGGCCGATGGCCAGAATGTCGGGGGGAGGAAATTGGTGCGCTGGATGAGGAAGCCGACAAGGATCAGTCCCAGGACCGGAATGAGTGCGTCGGTGATGGAGTTCATGCGGCTCTCTCCTTGATGGTCAGAATCGGACGGGAGGATAGCACAGCGCTGCTGCAAATAATAGTTGTTGAATATTTACCCATGATATCTGTAATGAGGAGTATGTGACGGGTATTTCTGGATGCGGAAGGACGAACGTGACCCCGGTTGCATTATGGATAGGTTGTGTTAATCTGAATCATGACGTTATTACCAATGATTCCGGGAGGTATACCATGCTGGAGATGCTTGAAAAAGCTGTCATGACGACAATCGGTGTTGCGGTCATTACCCAGAAGAAGGCTGAGGAACTGGCGGCGGAAATGAAGGAGCGCTTCAAGCTGAGTGAAGATGAAGGAAAGAGCCTGGTTGACAGGCTCCAGACCATCGCAACAGAAAACAGGGAGAAGGTCAGGGAGATGGCCGAAGCCGAAGTTAAGAAGGTTGTTGACCGCCTGGGCCTTGTTACCCGGGAGGAGTTCGACCGGCTGACCAAGCGGGTGCAGGAACTTGAATCACGTGGCAGCGTCTAGCCTATGCTCAGGTTTCTGAGGATCAACCGGAACATCCGCAGCATCAGGCGCTATCTGAACATCGTTCGTGTGCTCAGCACCTACGGCTTTGACCAGGTGCTTGAGATGCTGGGCCTTGCCGATATGGTGGTGCGGAGCCGGAGGCTGTTCCGGCGCTCGATGTCCGATATAGCCAGACTTACGGCCGCGGAGCGGATGCGCCTTGCCCTGGAGGAGCTCGGTCCGACCTTCATCAAGCTGGGGCAGATCCTCTCCACCAGGCCGGATGTCGTGCCGAACGCGTTTGTCCGGGAGTTCGAGAAGCTGCAGGACGATGTCCCGAGTTTCCCGTTTGAGGAGCTGCTGGCCCAGATCTCAACCGAGTTGGGAGGGCCTGTCGAGCAGTTTTTCGCGGAGATCGATCCCGTTCCCCTTGCCGCCGCGTCCATTGCCCAGGTGCACAGGGCCCGGTTAAGGAGCGGTGAGGAGGTGGCCATCAAGGTGCGTCGCCCCGGCATCGTCGCGGTGGTGGAATCCGATATCAGCGCCCTGATGGCGCTGGCCGGTCTGGCCGAACGTCACGTGCCCGGGAGCGAGCTCTACGACCCGGTCGGCGTCGTGCGTGAATTCGCCCGAACGATCCGCAGGGAGATGGATTTTACCCGTGAAGGGCATACCATAGAAAAATTCCGTGACAATTTCATCAAGACACCCTGGATGTATTTTCCCCGTGTATTTTGGGAACAGAGCTCCCGCGGGGTGCTGACAATGGAATACATTGCGGGGATAAAGGTTTCCGACCGCGAAAAACTTTCCGGTCAGGGGCTTGACGCCAAACTGATCGCCCGCCGCGGTGCGGATTCTTTCCTTGAGATGGTGCTCACCCACGGTTTCTTCCATGGAGATATTCATCCCGGAAACGTCCTGATCCTGCCGGATAACGTTATCTGCCTCCTCGATTACGGCATCGTGGGGAGGCTGGATGGCGATCTCAAGACCTTCCTGACCGACATCCTGGCGGCCATCGTCAAGCGGGATATGGACGAGGTCGTGTCTCTTCTGCTCTTTGCCGGCGACATTTCCGACAATCTCGACATCCGCGCCCTTAAACGGGATCTGTTCAATTTCATTGACGGCTACTACGAAATTCCCCTCAAAGAGATTGAGGTGGGGCGCATGCTGATGGAGTTTATCGAAATAATCACCCTCTACACCATCAGAATCCCGTCCGACTTTATGCTGCTGGCCAAGTCACTGGTGCTGATCGAGGG
>JBAQPK010000618.1:0-6443 GCA_049305715.1 Desulfuromonadaceae bacterium
GCCCCAATCCGGGACGGCTTTTTTTTGCAGTTTGTAATTGGTATACATCAACGGATGGAATCTGGCCAGAATTCCGGTGTTTAAGAGTTGAACAGGAGCAGACAATCAAAAACGGAGGGACTATGAAATCGACTTGAACAGGGAGACAAAATATGTGCACTATATGTGCATCTGGACAGTAAAAACAAATCAGGATTGTGTGTCATGAAACAGAGCAATCGTCGATCAATCACCACCATTTTAGTTTTCTGCTGCCTGCTGGCGCTTGCGGCGGCCAAAATAAAATTCACATTCAAAACGGGACAGGAAGGGTTTTTCCTTTTTTCCGGCGATAAGGGGTACTGGCTGGAGATCAGCGACGACGTGAGACCAGAAGAACTTGACCGGCTGCTGTGGGCGCTACGAACAACCATCTTTAAAAAGGTTATTCATGCTCCCGTATGCACCGATAGTTCACAATCCTGCCTGACATTCGAGTGGAATAAACCAGCCGGTAATGGCTACATCAAGAATATCTTCCCCGATGGCAGGAAACTGCTCATCAACCTCAGCCGCTTCGAGGAAAATGGGGCCTATCCGGAAGGAATATTCATCGGTGGAGGTCTTCCCCCTTCGGATCCCGATTATACCTCATACAACAGAAATGAAACCGGCATGGCCTATTTCGACGGCCTCCGGTGGCATCATGTCTGGTGCAATGCCAATGAAGGCTTGGAAAACGTGGATTCACCCTTCACATCACTGCCCCCCATAAGATGGAAATATTTGGGGAGCCAGGTGCTGCAGAACGATAGTCAGAGCGTGACTATCACCAGTAAACATCGCGTAATGCTGGATGGCACACCTCTTGAGCTGCGACGCTTCCTTCATTACCAGGCCGGAGACTCCTACATTTCCCTGCTGACCACAGTCACCAACGCAGGGAATACTACGGCCAGATTTATCTACAGTTATGGCGATGAACCGTGGATAGGCAACTATGGGACGTCCATAGGCAACATCGGCTGGTACCGTGATGGCCTGATACTGCACGAAAGATCTGTAGACCCTGTGCGCTACAGCTCTATCGGGATGTTTGATTATGGGAACGAACTGGCGGGTGAACCGCACACATTTACCGGCACGGCCAACTTTATCGAATGGGGAGCGGGAAGCCACCCAAACAAAGTATATATCTCAAATGGCGAAGAAGTCATCGAAAACGCTCCGAATCCGGCACCACTGTCAAGCCCCGGCAATCGCATTCTTGACCTCATATGGGGACCGATCAGCCTTGCACCGCGCCAATCGTTCAGCTTTGAAATTGCCGTAGGGATGGCAGCAAACGATCCGGTATCCGGCATGCCGGTCAAACCTAAAACACACCTGAGTCCGTGAGTGACGGGCTCAGGAAACATGTGAGAGGGCATCAAACGATGCCCTCTCATTTTGCTCTACCGGTTAATGAATAATGTCACTACTCGTAATAGTTTGGCGGCCCCATATCTGACGCACCTTTGCCGCTCGGACGGGGATTTTTGCCAAATGTGTGGGTACGCACAAAGAGGCCACCCGCTGTCTGACCGGTATTAGGCATGTGTTTTTCAACCGTGTATTCACCATTTGGGTGACAAGCCTTACATGCGTCACGGGGAACCTTCCTGAGTTTGCCCTTACCGGCATGCGGTGAGTGGCAGGTGATGCACGACATCGCTCCCTTTTTGAAGTGGGCCGATTGAATAAAACCCTGGTATTGCTGGTGGTGTTTGCCTTCCTCGTAAATGCCGTTAGCCTTCGAATGCTCGTCGACCTTGAACATCCCTTTGAAATCACCCGTATATTCCTTGGTAAACGGTTGGTCAGGCTGCACGCCGGGGATAATCACACCTTCCCATTTGGTCCAGTCCTGGCCGGCTATGTATGACTCCCCCAGGTTTGGTGCAGGCATATCTTCACGGGGATTGCCCTGGGCAGTATGCCATTTTTCTGTTTCCACCCTGACGTGGCAATAGCCGCACACCTTTGACTGGGCCTGGACGTCCATTCCGGCAGGATTGATGATCGTTTTCTTCCTGTCGGCCTTCTTGGCGGAGATATGTCTGGAACCAGGGCCGTGGCAGGCCTCGCAACCCACGTTCAATTCGGCATATTCGCTCTTGAGAGTTTTATTGGCCTTATCGTCATATGCTGTAATGCGGTATCCAGTCGTATGACAGGTTGCACACTGAGTGTTCCAGTCATTTTTCTGACCATAATTTTCCCACTTGCCGGAAAGACGGTTAAATTGTTTGTCCATGAACTGCAGGTTACCGGTCTGATCATTTTTCACCAGATAGCGCTGCTTCCATTTGGAACCGACCACATACTGGACGTCATCCAGCTTGTGACTCGTCCCGGTAACGTTACCCTTTGTCGGGCCCGGATTTGTACCGTCTGTTTGCCATTTGCCCACAGCATCTTTCAGGATGCCACTCTTTTTTGGCTGAACCATTTTGGCATGGAAGGTTCCCTTCCAGCTCTTGTATTCTTCCGCGTGACAAGACTTGCATTTCTCTGAACCGACGAATTTTTGCGGCTGGCTGGTTGCTGCCAACGGCGATGCAGCGACGACAAGAGTACACATTGCCGTGACCACTACTGATAAACTGATTTTCATACCCATCTCCTTTCACCGATTAATAGTTTGCTGCCTGACCTTGTTCGTATCTGTAAACATATTTTTTCCTTATATCACAAAAATGAAGGGTTGCAATTCTACCGGGATCTTTTGAATCACTTTCTTATTTAATGTTAGCCATAGTGAATAAATGTATTTTTATTTGACTAACTCTGTTCTGGATATGTATAAACACCCATTAACTAATGAATGTAAGGGGAATTCCATCATGAAATCATTTACCGTTCTGGTTGCTACGTTGCTGGTCATTGGCACATCTTCCACCATTCTGGCAGCGGAGACTCCACCAAATGCTGGCCCGGCGGTCATCGAGTTGAAGATGGGTAACATGCGTCTGCCGTTCCAACACCTAAAACATCAGATCCAGAACAACAATGAATGCTTTCACTGCCATAAGCCCCAGGAGTGGAAAATCAAGGCATGGAATAAAGAGGTCGCCCATCAGATTTGCATATCCTGCCATGACCTGAACGAAAAGGGGCCGGTGGAGTGCAAAGGGTGCCATACTAAATAAAAAAACAAATCAGCACACCAGGCTGGACGTTATGGCCAGTCCATACACAGCACTGGAGCTATCCCTCCTCTCAAGCCCCCTTGGCCTCCCGGTCAAGAGGGCCTTACCTTGCGACAATCCCCCGGCATCTCGCATCAACAGTTATACAACACGCCGGAATCGGCAGACCCGGGCCCTGTGCCGATCTTGTCATTCTTGTGTTTTTGAGGAGTTTCTGGTACCGTGGCGGCCGCACGAACGTTCCGATGCCGGACCGCCGTGAAGCCTGTAACAGGCATAATCATGCATATGAAAGGGAGAAAGTTATGGGAATGAAATGCATTACGAAGTTCATCGCGGGGTCGGCAGCAGTTGCCCTGCTGGCTAGCGGCTGCGCGACAAACCCGGACGGCAGCTATGAATTTCAGCGAACCGCCCTCGGCTCGCTCGGGGGGGCCGCGCTGGGGGCCGGTGTCGGCGCGCTGGTCGGCGGGAAAACGCATCGCGGGCGCAATGCCGCTATCGGCGGCCTGACCGGAGCGGTCGTGGGAGGGGGCATCGGTAATTATATGGATCGCCAGGCTGCGGCCCTGAAGAAAAATATGCCCGAGGCGGAAATCGTCCGGGACGGCGACAAGGTGTACGTTGCACTCCCCTCCGGTATTCTGTTTGACACGGGGAAAGACGTACTCAAGCCGGGTGCGAAAGACTCACTGAGCAAAGCCGCGGCCACTCTGAAAGCATCCGAGACCAACATCATTATCCAGGGGCATACCGATTCGACCGGTTCCGCCGCGATCAATCAGCCGCTCAGCGAACGGCGCGCCGCACACGTGCGCGATTTCCTCGTCGCAAACGGCGTGCCCGGTTCCCGGATGACGGCGGTAGGTTACGGCTCCAGCAACCCTGTTGTCGCCAACGACACCGAAGCGAACCGCGCGCTGAACAGGCGCGTTCAGCTGGAAATCAGTCCGACTGAAAAGCTGAAGGAACAACAGAGCGGCAACAACTAAAGCTTGTCCATCCGGAGTATCCGGGTGATAAACTCGTAATCTGAATTAAAGGAGAAATCACATGAAAAAGTCTGCTGTTGCTGTTGTTGCGGTACTGTCGTTGTTGTCTGCCGGCGTTGCATCGGCTGAGCTTGATGCTCTCAAAGGTCTCGGCAAGGAAGCGGGCAAGGCCGTTGCTACCGGGGCCAAGGAGAATCTTCTCGGCGCGATAACCAAGAAGCTCAAGAAAGTGCAGAATGAGAAGGGACCGATCAAGTTCAAGACCGGCAAAGCAGAGATCGATCCAGCATGCGACAAATCCATGACCGCCATAGCAGTCATCCTGGCCGACTATCCCGGTTTCCATGTTCAGGTTGATGGACATACCGACAATGTCGGCAACCCGGAAGCCAACAAAAAGCTGTCCCAGGAGCGCGCCGATGCCGTCGTGAAGTATCTGGTGGAGAAAAAGGGCGTAGAGGCGAAACGACTTTCGGCAAAAGGCTTCGGCGACAGCCAGCCCATAGCCGACAACAAGACAAAAAAAGGGCAGGCCAAAAACCGCCGTGTCGATTTTACCGTCACAAAAATGTAATTTTTGAGGCATCGTATCAACACGAGACACTGAAGCAGGAGCCAAAAGCATGAGTGACGCACTGAAACAACAGATAAAAAACCTTCTCAAAGAGCGCAACGCCGTGCTTCTGGCTCACAACTACATGCGTGACGAAGTGCAGGAGATCGCCGACATCACCGGCGACTCTCTTGCACTATCGATCGAAGCGTCCAGAACCGATGCCGATGTCATCGTTTTCTGCGGGGTACACTTCATGGCCGAATCGGCCGCGATTCTTTCCCCCGGCAAGAAGGTTCTGCTCCCCCGGCCCGACGCCGGCTGCCCGATGGCCGACATGGTCACGGCAGCGGAACTGGAGGCGCTGAAGCGCCAACACCCCGGCGTACCGGTCGTGACCTATGTCAACTCATCGGCGGAGGTCAAGGCCCATTCCGATATCTGCTGCACGTCGGCCAATGCACTCAAGGTTGTACGGTCGCTCCGGGAGGAGGAACTGATCTTTGTGCCGGACCGCAACCTGGGGCGCTGGATCGCCCGGTTCGTCCCGGAGAAAAAGTTCATCTTCTGGGAGGGGTTCTGCCCGACCCACGAGCGGATGACGAAAGCAGCGGTGCTGCAGAAAAAAGCAGAGTACCCCGATGCGCTCTTCATCTGTCATCCCGAAAGCGCTCCGGAGGTATCGGCCCTGGCGGACCATGTCTGCTCCACCAGCGGCATGTACGACTACTGCCGCACCAGCCCGGCCGCACAGTTCATCGTCGGCACGGAGGCAGGCATCCTCTACAAGCTGCGCCTGGAGAGCCCCGGCAAGGAATTTATCCTGGCCTCTCCGGCGCTCTTCTGCCCCAACATGAAGCTGACCTCCCTGGAAGACGTGCTGCTTTCGCTCCAGACCATGACGCCGGTCGTCACCGTACCGGAAGATATCCGCCTCAAGGCCAAAGGGGCGCTGGACCGGATGCTGGCAGTTCCCCGCGACTGACAGACTCCTCCCCGTAAACGGTAAAGGCGGCCGATTGGCCGCCTTTTTTTATTCCCGGTACGGACGAACAACGCTGCCTACCTGTCCCTGAAGCCCCCCGCAAAATCGACAACACACATGTTCCCGAAACGCGGATGAGGACCACAGGCGACCCCGGCGGTGGTAAAGTCCGTACTGAAGGTGTTTGTTCGATGTCCCCGGTCCGGCACCCCGTCGTCAATGATCAGCTGCATGACCATGTCCCGGGGATCTTTGGGGCCATAGCCGATATTTTCCCCGATCCGCCGTTCCCATTTCCCGTGCCGCTCGATCCGCTCCCGCACCCCGCGGCTCCTTCTGCCGGTATGGCCCGTGTCGCCGGAGCCTCCCTGTTCCTCCGCGAGTTCGGCCGCCGCCGCGGCAAGCCCCTCCGACCAGACCAGCGGCGGCAGCGGTTTCGAGCGGGAGAGGAACCTGATCGCCTCATCAACCGCTTTGACTCCCTCGCGGGTTTTTACGCGGACAACGCTCCCCGGCTGCAGGTACTGTTTCCCCCGGAACTGGCGGCGGAATGCGCGGAGAAAGCCGACATAGGCCCGCGGTTCGGTGCGGGCCAGATTGATCTCCGCCAGAATCTGCGTGGCAAGGGCATGATCGAAGGCAGCGACCGGGGCTGCAAGCGCGAGAAGCACGCACATAGTTACACAAAAATATCTCATATTTCCTGACCACGGCTGAATTGCTTTATAGCGCCGGTGCATGCC
>JBAQPK010000619.1:0-1931 GCA_049305715.1 Desulfuromonadaceae bacterium
CGCGTATATGATCCGTATGATCCTGACGACGGATCCCGCTACCTTGTGGATCGTCTCTGGCCGCGCGGCATGAAGAAAGAAAACCTTCGGATGGACGGTTGGCTGAAGGAGTTGGCCCCCAGCGATGCATTGCGACGCTGGTTCGGGCATGACCCGGCCAAATGGGAGGAGTTTTGTCGCCGTTACAACGACGAGTTGGAGTCCAACAGCGAGGCATGGCGTCCCCTTCTGGATATCGCCCGAAAGCAGGACATCACCTTGCTCTACGGTGCACATGACATTGAACATAACAATGCCGTGGCAATCCGGGCATTTCTCGAAAAAAGAGCATACGGGAAATGAAAAGACCGCCGTCACAATCCCCCGGAAGCCCTCTTCATTAAGTTAGTCCAGCCACATTGGCCGTCCGACCGGCATCTGCCCGGAATCTCATCCGTCAATGGATCCGTCATTGCCACTACACGGCAGCTTTTTATGTTCACATGACGATGCGATGTGTGATAAAAAGGACGCTTATTTTACCGAATCCGGGGGACTACATGACGGAATACAGACCACTACAGCAGTTGCCCGAACCGGCCGGATACAGAGCCGGAGACGTGCTGGTGCTGGTAGGGGAATTATTTGGACGAGGCTACGCCAACGGCCTGGTTGACGAAGCCAGACGGATCGGCATGACCGTGATAGGCACAACAGTCGGACGAAGGGAGAGTGATGGTACGCTGAGACCGCTTAACGCCGAAGAACTGGCGGCAGCTGAAGCGCTCCTCGGCGGATCGATCATCAATATTCCGCTGGAGGCCGGCTTTGACATGGAGAGCGTCGACGGCCTTCCCTCCATGGCTGAACAGCTGAAAAAAGCCCGCCCCGATGATTTTGCCATGACCAGCTTTATCGAAGGGAGCATCGAAAAGGCTCGTGCCGCCGGGACTGCCCGGTTTCGCTCTCATCTGGCACTGTTGCAATCCGAACTGATCAGACGCATACCGGCAGACGCCAACATCCTCGTTGCCCATTCCATGGCCGGCGGCATTCCCCGTGCGCGGGTCTTCATGCCGCTTCTGAACCGGATATTCAAAGGCACCGGCGATAAATATCTTGCATCGGAAACTTTCTGGAACAGCCCGCTCGGCCAACTCTGCGACGCAAGCTTCAACGAAGTCACGGCGGACACCTTTCGCCATCTGATCGAAGGCACCGCAACCCTCCGTGAGCGGAATTTCGCTGCCGGAGCTAGGGTCGGCTACTCGGCGTACGGCTATCACGGCACCGGTGTACTGGTGAACGGCACGTATCGCTGGCAGTCCTATACGCCGTATGTGCAGGGTTTCGCCAAGATGCGGCTTGAAGAGATCGCATCAGAGGCCACGTCCAAGGGGATTCGGGCAACGGTATACAACTGCCCGGAAATCCAGACCAACTCCAGCGCGCTTTTTCTGGGGGTCGAAATATCGCTCTACCCTCTTCTGAGCGCTATCCGCCTCGAAGCGGGCGGACAGATTGCCGCTCCTCTTGAGGCCCGCTGTCAGGGAATGCTCAAGGAGGGCAAGACCGTAGCCGCCCTGCTGGAGCGCGCTGACACCTATCTGTCCTCCCCGGTCCTGGAACGGATCGTGGATTTTTCAACTTGGCCGCAGCACAATACCCGCGAACAGGCGGAACTCATGCTGGCCTGCTCCGCGGAACTGATGGAGATGCATGCGGACCAGAAGCAACTGGTCTGTGCCGAATTATCCAGAATCGTGTTCCTCGCCACTGGCAGATTGATGCTGCACAGTTCCTGGAACCCTTTTTCGGCGGTTGTATGGCTTAACCACGACATTATCGGCCGGTTGCTGGCCGACCAGCGCGGTAAGGGAATTGTATAATGATATCGATACAAAAGGGATGCTTATGAAAACTGCAGCACAAGTGATCGCAGCGCTGGTTCT
>JBAQPK010000620.1:0-3915 GCA_049305715.1 Desulfuromonadaceae bacterium
GATATGAAGGATACTGCGAAGCTGGGCGAAATTACCGCATCTGTAAACGACAGGCGGATTCCTGTGACCCTGCTGACCGGCTTTCTGGGTGCGGGGAAAACTACCTTGCTCAACAATCTGCTGCAGCATCCGGAGATGGCCGGAGCGGCAGTTCTGATAAACGAATTCGGGGAAGTCGGTATTGATCATCACCTGGTCGACAGAGTGGACGAATCGATGATGATTCTCGACTCCGGCTGTATCTGCTGCAGCGTGCAGGGTGATCTGGTCAAGGCTTTGAAAAAACTGGCGGAGCGAAGCTCAAAACGAGAGATACCGCCCGTGTCACGGGTGGTAATCGAAACCACCGGACTTGCCGATCCGGTCCCTGTGATTTCCACTCTCACGCAGGATTGGTTCGTCGCGGCCAGATATCAGTGTGACGGCGTCATTACGGTCGTCGATGCCACCCATGCCTTGCAGCAACTTGGTCTCTACAAGGAGGCCGTGCGACAGGTTGCCATGGCTGATCGACTGCTGATTACCAAATGTGATCTTACAAATACCACCAGCCGTGCCGCGCTGGACGAGCGGCTGGATGCACTAAACCCAGGTGCGTCGCGCATTGAAGTGTACCAGGGGCGTATCAGCCCAAACGCTCTGTTCGGTTGTGGAATTTACTCATCTGCGGGCAAAACCACCAATGTAGCTGCCTGGCTCGGAGAAGAGCAGATTCGCACCGGCCAATCACAAACGGCCGGCATCCGCGCCACGTATGTCCGGCGCAGGAAAGGGATGGTGGCGCCTCATACATCATCTCATGCTTCACTTCATGCCAAGGGGCATCATACGGACTCCGTCAGCAGTTTTGTCATCAACTTCGCAGAACCGGCCCCCTGGTACAATTTCACCGTGACGATGGGGAGGATTCTACAAATGCACGGTCCCAAAATCCTGAGGGTCAAGGGGCTTATGAATATCGCCGGCGATTCACTCCCCAGGGTAATCCACTGCGTTCAGGATGTCGCTTATCCGCCGACCAGCCTCACCAAATGGCCCGAACAAAGCCTATTTGAGGATCATCGCGGCCGACTGGTTTTCATCACCCAGGACCTGGCTGATGAGGATGTCAATACAATCCGGTTCTCGCTCTCCGATTCGCAAAACAGAGCCGCAGGGAGTCAACCGAGCATTGCCGCCTGTCCATTTCCGACCAGGTGCTGGTTGGCTCACAACGTAAGCAGGGGCGGCTCATCCGCCTTCAGACTGGATGGTTGGGAAGTGCAGCCGCTTCGCCTGAGATCAAAATAATCGTATTCAGCTTAATCTAACAATCGTCAAACAATGCCGGCAACACAGGCACGTAATTATGAGTAAGGAGAGAACGTATGAAAGTCCGGAACACAATTGAGGAAGCCATTAAAGACATCCAGGACGGGGCAACCATCATGGCCGGCGGTTTTGGCATCGTCGGCATACCTGAAAAGCTGATTGAGGGATTACTGCGGAAAGGAACCAGGAATCTGACGATTATATCCAATAACTGCGGCATTGATGATTATGCTCTTGGCACCCTTTTAACCACCAGGCAGATACGGAAAATGGTCGCCTCATACGTAGGAGAAAACAAAGAGTTTGAGCGGCAATTCCTGTCCGGCGAGTTGGAACTGGAGTTTGTACCACAAGGGACTCTTGCGGAAAGAATCAGAGCCGGTGGAGCCGGTATTCCGGGTTTTTATACCCCTGCCGGGGTAGGAACCAAGCTTGCCGAGGGAAAGGAAGTACGGACTTTCAACGGCAAGGAGTACGTGCTTGAAAGCGCACTGAATGCGGACTTTTCATTTGTCAAGGCGTGGAAGGGGGATACGGCGGGCAATCTGATTTACAACAAAACGTCGTGTAACTTCAACCCTATGATGGCCGCGGCTGGCAAGGTGACCATTGCCGAAGTTGAGGAACTGGTGGAGGTTGGAACGTTTGATCCGAACTTTATCCACACCCCCGGGATTTACGTGCAGCGGGTCATCGAATGCGCCGGTTCTGAAAAACGTATTGAACGCAGAACAGTTCGCGCATCGGGGGGAAACTGAACATGTCATTGACCAGAGAGCAAATCGCGCAACGCGCCGCTCAGGAGATAGAAAGCGGCTTTTATGTGAACCTGGGTATCGGCATTCCTACGCTGGTAGCCAACTTTATCCCGCATGACAAACATGTCGTTTTGCAGTCGGAAAACGGTTTGCTCGGGATCGGTCCCTATCCGACGGATGCGGAAGTAGACCCGGAATTGATAAATGCAGGCAAAGAGACAATCACGATGACACCGGGTGCCAGTCTTTTTTGCAGCGCCGAATCATTCGCCATGATCCGCGGCGGTCATATAAATCTATCCATTCTAGGTGGCATGGAGGTTTCGGTTGGCGGTGACCTGGCCAACTGGGTGGTGCCGGGCAAGATGGTGAAAGGTCCTGGAGGGGCCATGGATCTGGTCCATGGGGCACAGCGGGTCGTGGTGATCATGGAACATTGCAGCAAGAACGGCCAGCCCAAGATAGTGGACAGTTGCTCACTCCCGCTAACGGGTAAAGGAGTGGTGAATCGCATCATTACTGATATGGCGGTCATTGATGTTACTGAAACCGGTTTACAGCTGAAGGAAATCGCCCCTGGTTATTCGGTGGAAGATGTCCAACGAGTGACCGGCCCAATACTGAGTATCGATCCGCAGCTAAAGATTGTTGAAGTACTCTAGCTCGAGCAGCAAGAAATCTGAGAGGTGAGAAATGCGTAGTGTATCCGTTGTTGGTATTGGCGAGACCAAGATAGGAAAATTTCCGGACAGAACACTGAGAAGTTTGATCCTGGAAGCAGGTTCAAAAGCAATCGATGATGCCGGCATTGGAAGAGAGGATATTGGCGCCCTCTTCATGAGCAACTACAACGCACAATCATTTTGCGGACAGGGACATTTGGGACCTCTGGCTTCCGAAGTACTGGGCCTGGGGAATATACCGACAATCCGGGTTGAAGGGGCGTGCGCTTCGGGGAGTCTCGCATTCCGGCAGGCTTTGAGTGCCATTGCGTCAGGCATGTATGACATGGTGTTGGTCGGTGGCGTGGAAAAAATGACACACCAGTCTACCGAGGCAGTAACAGCCGGCCTTGCCGGTGCCTCGGATGTGGAAATAGAGGCGGCTCTTGGAGCAACTTTTCCCTCCATATTTGCCATGATTGCCAACCGGTATTCCCACGAATACGGAAATGTGCGGGATGAAATGGCGATGTGCGCAGTACAAAACCATGAAAACGCCCTGCTCAATCCTGATGCACAGATGCAGAAGAGAATTACCGTGGAACAGGTGAAGAACGGCTTTCCGATAGCCTCTCCGTTCACTATCTACGATTGCTCTCTGGTCTCGGATGGCGCGGCGTTTGTGGTGCTGGCGGCAACCGATGTCGCAAAATCGATCTGTCGGAAGCGTCTGGTGGAGGTCGTTGGCTGTGGCCAGGCCGGTGATACCTTAACCCTGGCTTCCAAAGGGAGCATGACAACATTTGCAGCTACCGTACTTGCGGCGCAACAGGCGTATTCGATGGCGGGAATCATGCCGTCGCAGATAGACCTGGCGGAGGTGCATGACTGTTTCACCATCACGCAGATAATCAATACCGAGGATTTGGGGTTCTTTGCCAAGGGAAAAGGGGCGATTGCCGTTGCTGAAGGTAAAACCGCGATCAATGGCCGGATACCGATCAATGTGAGTGGCGGGTTGAAAGCCAAGGGACATCCGATCGGCGCAACAGGCTTAAGTCAGATTTACGAAATCGTCACCCAGTTGCGAGGAGATGGTGGTGCGCGGCAGTTAACGAAGGCGGACATCGGCTTGACTCACAACATCGGGGGCACAGCAGCCACCTGCGTTGTCAGTATCTTTC
>JBAQPK010000621.1:0-4064 GCA_049305715.1 Desulfuromonadaceae bacterium
CTGCAACGGGGTATCCTTAAGAAGAAGGGTGTTAATCCTGACATCCTGGTGATGACCGCCACCCCTATTCCCCGTACTCTCGCCATGACGCTGTTCGGAGATCTCGACCTGTCGGTAATCGATGAAATGCCGCCGGGCAGAATTCCGATTGAGACCAGGGTCTTTTTTGAGTCACGCCGTACACAACTTTATGCTATCATCGCGGATCAAGTTCGCCTGGGGCGGCAGGTCTATGTCATTTATCCGCTCGTCGAAGAGACTGAAAAAATGGACCTGAAGGCTGCAACTCAGATGGCGGAACATCTGCAGGCCGATATTTTTCCGGGGCTGCGGGTCGGATTACTGCATGGCAGGTTGAGCCCGATGGAAAAGGAAGCGGTCATGACTTCTTTTACGTCCCGTGAATTCGATATCCTTGTTGCAACCACCGTTATCGAGGTCGGTATTGATGTTCCGAATGCTACCGTAATGGTGATAGAACATGCCGAACGCTTCGGACTTTCGCAGCTGCATCAACTGCGGGGCAGGGTAGGTCGCGGGAAAGAGAAGTCATACTGTTTTCTGATGACGATTGGCAAACTGTCTGAAGACGGTGAAAAGCGACTGCGGGTGATGGAGTCAACCGGCGACGGCTTCCGGATTGCCGAAGCAGACCTGGAGATCAGGGGGCCGGGTGATTTTCTCGGTACCCGCCAGGCCGGCATGCCGGATTTTCGTGTCGCCAACATCCTGCGGGACGGCAGTCTGCTGGAAAAAGCCCGTCGAACGGCTTTCGATCTGCTGGAAAATGATCCGGAACTTAACGGACCAGAACATGCACAGCTGCATGATGAACTGGTGCGGCGCTGGGGTAAACGGCTGGAACTTGCATCAATAGGATAGGGGCAGCAATGCAGATTGTAACGGGCATAAATATCTACGATAAGATTCTCGAAGCTTCGGTTGTCACCATAGGGAATTTTGATGGTGTTCATCGCGGTCACGCCGAGATTTTTGCGCACCTGAAGCGGAAAAGCATGGCGCTTGGCCTCCCTTCAGTTGTGGTTACTTTTGAGCCTCATCCGTTAAAAATCCTGGCACCTGAATCTGCCCCCTCCCTGATAACGACGTTTGAGCAGAAAACCGCCCTTATTGCCGCGTCAGGTGTTGATTATCTGGATATTGTCCCCTTTTCCAAAGAGTTTTCCCGGATGACTGCGAATGATTTCGTACTCAAGGTTCTCTGTAAGCCGCTCGGCATGCGGCATATTATTATCGGGCATGATTACGCTTTTGGCAGAGGCCGGGAAGGAAATTTCTCAACATTGGAGAGTCTCGGCGCACTGAACGGATTTACACTTGAAGATATCCCCCCGATTGGAGAGGGGGGTGTCATTTTCAGCAGCAGTCTGGTCAGGTCATCAGTCGCAGAGGGCAATTTGGAGGCTGCTTCACAAATTCTCGGGCGCTATTACCAGATTTCAGGGACTGTCGTTCATGGCCGCGAAATTGGTCAGGGTCTCGGATTTCCCACGGCAAACATAGCCACCCCCAACGAACTTCTCCCCCCTGACGGCGTGTATGCGGTAATGGTTCAGGTGGATGGTCAACCAGTCAAAGGTGCCTGCAATATTGGATGTAATCCGACGTTTGGCGTGAACAGGCGGACGGTCGAAGTATTCCTGCTCGATTTTTCCGGTCAGATTTATGACCACGATATTAACGTCCACTTTGTGCAGAGGCTGCGGCCGGAACAGAGGTTTCCCGATGTCGCCGCTCTGAAGGATGCAATCTGCCTTGATGTGGCAAAAACTCGTATCATCCTGGAAAATCTGAATAAAAACTATCTGAAACCTAATGATAGATTGGAACCCTGTGCGCGCTAAAATTGACCTTAAATTCTGGCTTGGAATCGCCGTCAGTATTTTTTTTATGGTACTTCTGTTCAGGAAAATTGATTTTAACCAGTTGTGGGCGGCTCTTGTCAGGGTTGACTACCGCTATATCCTGCTCGCGGTTGCATGTACCTTTATCAGTTATTTTTTGAGGGCTGTCCGCTGGCACTATCTCCTCATTGCCGAGAAGCGTATCCCGCTTTCCTCCTTGTATCCAGCCACCATAATTGGTTACATGGCAAATAATCTGCTTCCGGCACGACTTGGTGAATTTGTGCGTGCATTTGTTCTGGCACAACGGGAAGGGCTGCAAACACCGACTGTTTTTGCTTCGCTGGTGATTGACCGGCTTTTCGACGGGTTCACGGTCATGCTGATACTGTTGTTTACTCTTTTAACCCTGCGATTACCCCACGGTCTGGCTGAAGCTGAGACGGTGTTGCGAACGGGGGGAATTGTTACGTTTGTTTTGTATGCCGCAGTTGTCGCTTTTCTGCTTCTACTGAAGTGGCAAACCATACGGACCCTGGCATGGACGGGAATTCTGCTGAAACCGTTTCCGCAACAGCTCTCTGACCGGATTATTCCGTTACTCGGCTCTTTTATCGGCGGTATCAGAATGTCTTCCAAGGGAGGGCATATTGCTGCGGTGCTGGCGTCCTCCCTTGCCGTCTGGTTGTTTTGTGTCATTCCGGTGGATATGGTGCTGCAGGGTTTTGGTATCCATCTTCCTATTACCGCATCCATGTTCATACTGGTACTATTGGTGTTCGCAGTGATGGTGCCTGCTTCGCCCGGATTTATCGGTACGTATCATTACGCCTGTTTCAAGGGACTCTCTGCGTTCGGCGTCGCAGAATCAACCGCTGTCAGTATTGCGCTGATCCTGCATGGCACCTCCTTCTTTCCGGTCATCATAGCCGGCTTGTATTACCTCTGGAAAAACAAGACATCTCTTAGCGAACTTCAAGGAGCGGAAAAAGCCAGATGAGTTTACCCGGATTCATGAAAATCAAGCCGGATGTCTTTCTTATCCTTTCATTCGTGCTGCCGTTTGCTGTTTATATAATCACGCTGGCGCCATCGGTGACCTTTTTTGACAGCGGTGAATTTTTAACTGCAACCGCTTCACTCGGGTCGGCGCACTCTCCCGGCTATCCGCTCTTTTTGATGTATGCCAAGCCCTTTACCTGGCTGCCGCTCGGCAATATCGCCTTTCGAATCAATATTGCCACTGCGGTTTCTTCTTCATTGGCATGCCTGATGGTGTATATCCTGACAACCTCGTTACTGAATAAAGCAGCAGTACTTCATGATGAGCGTTTTAATCTGGTTGCGGTTAGATGTGCCGGCCTGGCTGCTGCGCTCTCTTTTGCCGTAACGCCTCGTTTATGGCTGCAATCAAATCACGACAAGCCCTATCCACTGCTGGCGTTTATTGCGGCAGTTGTTTTTTATCTGCTGCTGCAATGGCAGGAACAGTACCGTGAGGGAAACGAGCGTCCTTCATATGTCTATGTCTGCACGTTTCTTGCCGGGATGGCGATGGGAGTGCATCAGATCATCGTCCTGTTGCTGCCGGCCTGGTTTTTTATGATAGTGCTGACCGACTGGCGCATGATAACGCGAGTCAAGGAGCTTATTCTTGCAACGGCTTTTGCTTTGTTCGGCTTCTCGGTCCATCTGTATCTTCCCCTTCGGGCGTTGAGTAATCCGCTGCTTAACTGGGGTGATACCAAAACAGCAGATCAATTCTTGTGGCATTTCCTCCGGAAGGGCTATCCGACCGAGCCCCCCACGCGGGATCTCTCTCTGTTGCTGGCACAGATCAGGGCATTTAACGTCCCGCGGGAGTTTACCTGGGTCGGCGCGGCATTGATACTGCTCGGACTTGCCTATCTCTGGAAGAGGAACCGGAGCATTGTTATTGCCTGTCTTGTATCAATTGCCGTCTTCCTTCTTGTGATTGTCGGTTATTTTAACACCCCATTGGATACAATTTTTCTTACGGAGGAATTTTTTACACCGCTTTATCTCCTTTCCGCGGTCATGGTCGGCATCGGCCTCTTCAGCCTGCTTGGCTATGCGATTCGCACGGCACAGCTGCCTGAACGTATGGGAGCTCCGGTATACATAGTCACCGCGGTACTCTTCTTTACGCTTACTTCTGCTCTGTGTGCCGTCAACTAT
>JBAQPK010000622.1:0-5887 GCA_049305715.1 Desulfuromonadaceae bacterium
GCTCTCGGCTTCGTACTCTTTCGGGGCTCTCCGCGCTGCATTTCCCCGGATCAGGCTGCCGCCATTATTCACCGTCTGCCGCCGTTCGTGCAGACGGTCGGCCTGTTTGTCAACGAGGAGCTGGCAACGGTCAACTCCGTAGCGGACCAGTGCGGTCTTGATCTCATTCAGCTCCACGGCGAAGAGACCCCTGACTATTGCGCCGCCGTCAGGCGCAGGATCATCAAGGTGTTCCGGGTGAGGGATGCTTCCAGTCTTGAGGGCATGACGGACTATCGTGCTGCCGCCTTTCTGCTGGATGCCTGGTCTCCGGCGGCCCATGGCGGCACCGGCAGAACGTTCAGCTGGGAGATCGCCGCAAGGGCGGCCGACTCCCACCGCATCATTCTGGCGGGTGGACTGACGCCGGAAAATGTTGCAGCGGCGGTGGCAACGGTCAATCCGTATGCGGTTGATGTTTCCAGCGGAGTCGAGTCGACACCGGGGAAAAAGAATCACACGCTGGTACGGGCCTTTGTCAACGCCGTGCGACAATATTCCGGGAACAGTCAGGACTATTAGTTTAATGCCCTCTATCCGTCGCATAATTCATGAGCCAAAACGGATGCTGTTTCTTATTCCGTTAACCGTGTCGCTTTACGTTATCTTTTCTGCATTTTCCCGCCCGGGAGTCACAGCCGACGGACAGACGTATCTCCAGATTGCACGCAACCTGCACTTCGGTATCGGGCTTGGCTGGCAGGCTCTGTGGGTTCCCCCGTTGCACTCCGTTTTTGTTGCGCTTGTCGGGTGGTTACCCGGCGTTCCTGATCTGCTCATGGCTTCCGCGATAGTCGGGGCAGTCATGGGTCTACTCCTTACCGTTTTCGTCTGGCTCCTTGCCTCGGAGTATTTCGGCCGTTCCGTAGCATTGGGGGCTTCAGTTACCGCAGCGCTCTTCCCGCACTTCCTCTGGATCAGCAAAGCTCCGGAGGCTGAATGCACCTATACGGCCCTTCTTGTCTGTTCCCTCTGGCTCTTTTGCGTGGCACTGCGAAGACAATCGCCGGGCATATTCATTCTCGTCGGTATCGTTTTTGCGCTTACCTACATGGCCCGCTCGGAAGGTTTTCTTGTCATGATCTTCGTCAGTGCCGCGGCACTTTTCGTCGAATGGCGCCGCCACCGGCAGGGAAACATGCTGCGTTTCACGGCCATGCTTCTGCTGGCATTCTTCTTGACATCATTACCCTATCTGCTCTTCCTCAGAAAACATTATGACGGCTGGGTGATCAGTCCGAAATCGACCTATGTGTTGATCTGGATGAAAAGCCGAGTCTATCATGACAATGATCTGGGCGAGGTTGATAACGAGGAGCTGTGGGGGCTGACGGACAGCGGCAAGCTGAAATGGCAGGTGCCCTCCGGCATCGGAGACGTGGCATCGTACCTGTTGTCCCATCCGGCGAAGAGTGCCCGTGTCTATTTTGACAATCTGCTTGGGGAAGTTCCGGGCAGGATCCCGAACAACAGCGGCATGGAGAAATATCCCCAGCTGTTTCCCGTAATTCTGGCCCTTGCCGCCATTTTTGCATCCTTCCGCACATGGGGTAAGCACTCACACCGGAACAAGGCGGTGTTTCTTTCTCCGTTCCTGATACTGCTCGTGTTGCCGGTTTTCACCGGTGGGTGGTGGAAGTATCTGGTGCCCTATGCGCCGCTTCTGATAATCCTGGGGTGTGCAGGGATCGCCTTTGCATCGGAATCGCTGTTCAAACGGTTTCCGCGATCAACGGGGCGTAACGTTTCATTGGCCGTCATGCTGATACTTGCGGTCTACTTCCGCCTCACGGCCTACCCAATACTTCTGTTCCATTCTCCGGATACGGGCGGCAGTCCCGCTCCGCAACAGTCGGCAGACATCATGGCGCGCCGTTCATATGCGGTTGAAGCGGAGAAAGCGGGACAGTGGATCGCCCAAACGCTGGGACCGGGCCATAATTATATGGTTCCGTGGTCAAAACTGATCTATCCCCTGAACGGGCTCTGGACCGCCGCACCGGTGGCGGAATATCCCCGATTACACGCCTACGCCTTGAAAGAGGGGGCGGAATTTTATCTCGTGGAAATGGATGGTTCTGTTCCGGTTGAACGGATCATGAATGCCCCTCCCGGGCTGAAGTATGAAACCATGTACCGTTCTCCGCAGAGCGGTTATACGGTAGCGGTGTACCGATTCACACCACTATGACAGATGCGTGAAAAACAGCTGTAGCTCCGTTTGTTCAGCTGAATTTATCTATGCAAAGGAATCCGAAATGCTGAACGGGAAAAAAATAGTTGTCGTTCTGCCGGCGTACAATGCCGCAAAAACTCTTGAAACAACCTATCGGGAGATCCCGCTTGAGATTGTGGACGGCGTGGTGCTGGTGGATGACGCAAGCCGTGATGACACACCAGAAGTGGCCCGCAGGCTTGGGATCACAACCATCGTTCATGAACGCAACCTCGGCTATGGCGGCAATCAGAAGACATGTTACAAAGCCGCCCTTGATCAGGGTGCGGATATAGTGGTCATGCTCCATCCTGATTACCAGTACACCCCGCACCTGCTGCCGGCCATGGCCGCGATGATCGCCTATGGCGAGTTCGATGCGGTGCTTGCCTCCCGCATCCTCGGCACCGGGGCTCTCAAGGGGGGGATGCCGTTTTACAAGTACGTCTCGAACCGGTTTTTGACTTTTGCGGAAAATATTTTGCTCGGGCAGAAGCTGTCCGAATACCACACCGGGTATCGGGCTTTTTCCCGGGCGGTACTTGAAACACTTCCACTGGAGCGGAACTCCGATGACTTTGTCTTCGACAACCAGATGCTGGCACAGGTAACCTGGTGTGGTTTCCGGATCGGCGAGCTTAGCTGTCCGACCAAATATTTCCCCGAAGCATCTTCAATCAACTTCCGGCGCAGTGTCACCTACGGACTTGGGGTTCTGGGTACAGCACTTTCATACCGGTTCTCCCGTATGGGGCTCCTGCGCGGGAAAATATTTCCCTGAAAAGAGGACATTCATGCGTTATCCTGATAAAAAAGGGCATTTTGGCCAATATGGCGGGCGCTATGTCCCTGAAACCCTCATGCCCGCCCTGCTTGAACTGGAAAAGGCGTACGAACATTACCGCCATGACCGCGAGTTCAAGCAGGAATTTGCGTATTATCTGCGTCAGTACGTCGGTCGCCCCAATCCGCTCTATTTCGCCGAGAAGCTGACGAAAAAGCTTGGCGGCGCGCGGGTCTACCTCAAGCGCGAGGACCTGAACCATACCGGTGCGCATAAAATAAACAACACGATCGGTCAGGGACTCCTGGCCCGGCGGATGGGAAAAAAACGGGTTATTGCCGAGACCGGCGCCGGCATGCACGGGGTGGCAACCGCCACGGTCGCCGCGCTGTTCGGGATGAAGTGTGAAGTTTTCATGGGGGAAGAGGATACCCATCGCCAGGCGCAGAATGTGTTTCGGATGAAACTGCTGGGGGCCACCGTTACACCGGTTACCGCCGGCACCGCGACGCTGAAGGACGCCATGAACGAGGCGATGCGCAACTGGGTCACCACCATCCATGAAACCTTTTATGTGATCGGCACCGTGGCGGGGCCGCACCCGTATCCGATGATGGTGCGGGACTTTCAGTCCGTGATCGGGACTGAGGTCAAGCGGCAGCACAAAAAGGTCGAAGGGCGCCTGCCGGATGTTCTGGTCGCTGCTGTCGGCGGCGGCAGCAATGCGATGGGGCTGTTCTATCCGTTCCTCAAGGACAAGAGTGTGCGACTGGTCGGGGTCGAGGCTTCCGGATTCGGCATCGAGACCGGTAAGCACGCCGCTCCGCTCTGCGCGGGTTCCCCGGGCATTCTGCATGGTAACAAGACCTATCTGCTCCAGGACCAGTATGGCCAGATTACCCACGCCCACTCCATCTCCGCCGGCCTCGATTACCCCGGCGTCGGACCGGAACATTCCTGGCTGAAGGATTCCGGCCGGGCCGAATACGTCTCTATCACCGACGACGAGGCGTTGGAGGGATTCAGTACCCTGACCCGTGAAGAGGGGATCATTCCGGCCCTGGAATCATCCCACGCCATCGCACAGGTCATGAAGCTGGCCCCGGAGCTGAGTAAGGATGCAACAATAGTAGTCTGTCTGTCGGGTCGCGGTGACAAGGATATGCACACGGTTGCGGAAGCGATGGGAGTGGAATTTTAGAACAGTGTACGTGCAGACTCAGGTGCTGAAGATCCGCTTATTGTGAAAAAAATGAGTCAGATTATGGTAAGGGATTTTATGAGTTGGCAACGCCATAAAGATGCATACATAACCGCGACCATAGTTTTTGGTATAACGATGGCTTTTTTCTGGCCATTTCGTGACAACTTCTTTGTGTATGATGACTTTGCAATGATTGAAAACGTCTTGTCCGGCCCCGCGACAGTCCTGAGAGGTTATAACAATATCCTCAGGATAGTGGCCAGCGCTTTTCTCTGGCCGCTGTTTGTCTTTTTCGGGTATGACCCCTTTGGCTACAACATCTTCTGTATGTCTCTTTATGCAGTTAATGCCCTTCTCCTGTATTTACTATGTCATCAGCTTTTTCAGGATTCAAAGCTTGCAATGTTGACTGCTATTATTTTTGCTGCAACCGGGGTCGGATGTGACGCCGTGTTCTGGAAAGCTGCCTTCTCAACACAGCTTAATGTTGCATTTTATCTTCTCACGCTGATAGCCTATGTCCGTTTTCGGAGGGAGGGTACAACCCGGTTCCTCTGGTTTTCGATCGGTCTGTTTTTTCTTGCTGTGCTGAGCAAGGAGGAGTCGGCTTCCCTTCCCTTTATCATTATAGCCATTGAAACTCTTGTCTTGGGCAACAGACTCGATCGTAAGACAATAGCGCGCGTCATACCATACGGCGTACTGATACTTGTCTATATCGTGGTGAACTACATAATAATTTACCATGTGATAAAAGGACAATCAGAGTTGGTGAAACATTCAGGGTTCCGGCCTTTGCATACCCTGCTGACGCCTTGGACAGCTTTCTTCATCGCTCCGGATGGGCGACTGAGTAGCAGTGACTTCCGGATATACCTCGCTGCGGCATGCATTCCCTTTGGGATATTTGTGTCGAACAACAAAAAATATTACATTTTTGCGCTTGCGTGGGTCTTTCTTGCCTTTATGCCGCAAAGTCTGAGTACTCTGTCACAGCTTCAGCCCCATTATACCTTTAATTCCGTTAGTCGCCATCTTTACCTCCCGTCAATAGGAGTAGCCCTGGCCTTTGCCTTGATTCTGCTGCGTTTAAGGGAGTTTTTGCCCGCCAGGGCTTACCGGATTACAAGCATCTTTCTTCTGGCGGGGTATTTCTTTTTTAATTACGGAAGAGTTCAGGAGCGCGGTCAAACCTGGGCAGAGGATGGAGTGCCAGCTAGAACTTTTTTACGTGAGATGCGGAATGTTATCCCCCGGTTTCCGGCCAATTCCTATGTTTTTGTCATTAATTCTCCTACAGGGAGGGCTTACGCCCAGCAGTCTCTCCGAGCTTTTTATAAGAATCCTTCCATAACCTGGATTGTCGATCCAACAATGTTTACACCGCCCCCCGGGTCTGAAGCTTTCCTTATCATATGTGACTGGTCATACGGAATGAACGATGTAAAGATTGATATAATGCCGTTTAGTTCATCGCTGTATAATGATTTGCTCAAAAACACTCAATAATGCGACCCGCTATGTTTTTTAGCATCGTTACATGTCGTTAAGTCGCGATAAATACTGGTTTATCTTAGTTTTTTTGTTGACCGGCTGCGGTAATTTCGACTATATACAGACCCGTTCTATTATTACAGAGGAGGCT
>JBAQPK010000623.1:0-2047 GCA_049305715.1 Desulfuromonadaceae bacterium
GTGGGGTGGTTGGCCGTTCTTCGTGCGAGGCTGGAATTCCATCCTGACCTGGAATCTCAACATGTTCACCCTTATAGCGCTTGGCGTCTCAGTCGCCTGGAGCTACAGCATGGTGGCACTGTTGTTCCCGTGGCTCTTTCCCTCGGTGATGAAGATGCATGGCGGACTGGTGCATGTATACTTCGAAGCTGCAGCAGTAATTACCACACTAGTTCTTCTGGGGCAGGTGCTTGAATTACGTGCCCGCTCGCAAACCAACGCGGCCATTAAGCTGCTGCTCGGATTGGCTCCGAATACTGCCCGCATTGTCCGGGATGACGGAACGGAAGAGGATATCCCGCTGGAGAAGGTACAGCCAGGTGATACCCTGCGTGTGAGGCCCGGTGAAAAAATTCCGGTGGACGGCACGGTCATCGGAGGTGAAAGTAATGTGGACGAATCCATGGTCACCGGTGAAGCGATCCCGGTGGCCAAGCTGGCCGGTGAAAAACTGATCGGCGCGACGGTGAACGGAACGGGCAGTCTGCTGATGCGTGCTGATAAAGTTGGCTCTGAAACCCTGCTTGCCCGCATTGTGGCGATGGTTGCCGAGGCACAGCGTTCGCATGCCCCGATTCAAAAACTGGCCGACATGGTAGCCGGATATTTTGTTCCAGCAGTTGTTACAGTGGCGGTTGTAGCCTTCATTGTCTGGTGGGTATGGGGGCCGGAACCCCGGCTGTCCCATGCCATTGTGAGCGCGGTTGCGGTCCTGATTATCGCCTGCCCCTGCGCTCTGGGGCTGGCCACCCCTATCGCCGTGATGGTTGGCACTGGTCGTGGCGCCATGGCCGGAGTGCTCATCAAGAACGCCGAAGCGCTGGAGGTCATGGAGAAGATCGACACCCTGGTCGTGGACAAGACCGGCACCCTGACCGAAGGCAAGCCCAGGCTAGTTGTTGTCGAGGCCGAAACAGGGTTCAGCGAAGCCGATATCCTGCGGATTGCCGCCAGTCTCGAACACGCCAGCGAACATCCGTTGGCGGAGGCAATTGTTACGGGAGCAATGGAAAAGGGGATTGAGCCGGTCACGGCCGACCGCTTCCAGTCGCTTACCGGAAAGGGTGTTGTGGGAGAAGTCGAAGGCCGGACAGCGGCCGTGGGCAACCTGAAGCTGCTGGAGCACCTGGAAATCAACGCGGGAGATATGCCGCAGCGCGCCGACCACCTGCGCCAGGATGGCGCCACGGTCATGTTGATTGCGGTCAATGGCAAAATCGCGGGCCTGATCGGTGTCGCCGACCCCGTCAAGGACTCGACCCCCGAAGCCATTCGTGAATTGCATGCCGAAGGTATCAGGGTCGTGATGCTTACCGGTGATAGCAGGGTTACTGCAACGGCTGTAGCAGGCAAATTGGGTATCGACCGGGTCCATGCAGAGGTGTTGCCCGACCAGAAAGCCGAGATAATCAAACAGTTGCAAGCTGATGGGCGAATCGTGGCGATGGCTGGCGACGGCATTAACGATGCCCCGGCCTTGGCGCAGGCCCATGTCGGCATAGCCATGGGTACCGGCACCGATGTGGCAATGGAAAGTGCCGGTGTCACGCTGGTCAAGGGCGATTTACGAGGGATCGTCAGGGCTAGGCGTCTGAGCCGGGCCACCATGCATAATATCAGACAGAACCTTTTCTTCGCCTTCATCTACAATGCAGCGGGTGTTCCCATAGCAGCGGGTGTACTTTATCCGTTCTTCGGGATTCTGCTGTCGCCGATCATTGCCGCAGCAGCAATGAGCTTCAGTTCTGTTTCAGTTATCAGTAACTCGCTCCGACTCAAGCGAGTTAAACTTTAGAGCCAATAACAGGGCCGTTAGGATTGGTATAAATGGCAGTATAAATCCATAGTATTTATTGCCACGCCGCACCAAAGAGAAAGTCAACAGTGAAAAGAAATTCGTCCGACGATCCTCCGGCTAAATAATTCCGGTGCAGATATTCGTCCGAATCGCAAATGATTTAAGCAAGTCCACCGCCGGTGATAACATCCAAACAACATCAACAATAAA
>JBAQPK010000624.1:0-3892 GCA_049305715.1 Desulfuromonadaceae bacterium
GGTCTACCTCAGGATATCTCCCGGTTTTTACGTGCGGCGCGGCGGGGTCGGTTGGAAATCCACATTGACGTAACGCACTTGAAGCGCGTTGGAAACCAGCTTGACAGCTCCGCCAATCGGTTGGTGGTCGGCATCGTTGTCGCCGCGCTCATCATCGGTTCCTCCATAGTGTTGACTGTGCCGGGCGGTCCCAGTCTGCTTGGTCTGCCATTCTTCGGTTTGCTCGGTTTTCTCGGCGCGGTGGTTGGTGGCATATGGCTGCTGCTGTCGATCTGGAAAAGCAACAGAGCGGACCGGGATTGAACGGAAGTCGCGGGTGATACTAGCCAGCAATAGCGGTTGTCGCCTCAAAATCAGTTTGGCGCTGGACGGCGGATCGACGCGCTGATCGGAGCAGTCATGCCTCTGACAGACTGGATTCACTGGAAAGCACCTTTCAGGAACTGTAGTGATCATGTCGTTGGAGTTGGTGTCGATAAGGTTACCGAATCAGCAAGGATGGAGTAGACCATGAAAGACCTAGGATTCGCAGGAAAAATAGCCCGCGCTTTCATCAATTCAAAGCTGACCCCTCTGATTGTGGGAGCCTCGCTGCTGTTGGGCTTGTTTGCGGTCAAGATGACTCCCCGCGAAGAGGAACCGCAGATTGTGGTACCGATGGTGGATATTTACCTTCCGATGCCCGGTTCGTCTCCGCAGGAAGTGCAGGAGCGGGTAGTCAAACCGTTTGAGGCCAAGCTGTGGGAAATCAAGGGGGTCGAATACCTCTACTCCATGAGCCGCCCTGGTATGGGTATCATCACGGTCCGCTTCCTGGTCGGACAGCCGATGGAAGAATCGCTGGTCAAACTCAACAACAAGGTTGCGAGTAACCGCGGGATGTTGCCGCCGGGGGCAGGAGAACCATTGGTGGTGCCAAAAACCATCGATGACGTGCCGATCCTGGCCCTGACTCTCTGGTCGGAACGTTACGACCATGGCACCCTGCGTGTACTGGCTCAGGAAGTGGCCGATGAGTTGAAGAAAAGCGAAAATAGCGCTGAGGTCGATATCAAAGGTGGAGTTTCACGCCAAGTGAGGGTAACTCTGGATACTCCACGTCTGGCCGGGTTCGGCCTTTCCCCTTTGCAGGTTGCCGATGCCTTGCAAAAGAGAAACACATCTCTTCCATCCGGTAGTTTTTCAAGCGGAAATACCTCAATACTGGTTCAGGCCGGCGGCTTCCTTGAAAATGCAGAAGCGGTAAAAAGGGTTGTGATTGGGGTTTATGGCGGCAAACCGGTCTATCTGTCTGATGTAGCCAAGGTGGAAGACGGATATAGCGAACCGGATAACTATGTCTTATTCGGCATGGGTCCTGGGTTGAACGTTGCAGGCGCAAAGAACGCAACATCTACTCCCCCCACACAGTATAACCAAAAAGCCGACTACCCTGCGGTAACAATATCTGTTGCAAAAAGAAAAGGGGCAAACGCGACATCGGTGGCAGAGGACCTGGTAAAAAGGGTCGAAGCGCTGAAAGGGAAGGTTATCCCCTCTGATGTACAGGTTACGGTCACCCGCAACTATGGCGAAAGCGCCAGGGAAAAGAACAACGAACTGCTGTTTCATATGTTCCTGTCAGCCGCGTCAGTCACAATTTTGATTGCGATATTCATGGGGTGGCGTGTCGGCGCAGTGGCGGCTATCGCCATTCCAGTCACTCTGGCGCTGACCATGCTGATTTTCCACCTGATCGGCTATACGTTGAACCGTATCACGCTCTTCGCAATGATTTTCTCGATCGGGATTCTGGTGGATGACGCCATTGTTGTTGTCGAAAATATTCATCGCTACTTTACTACCACGGTCATGAAACCTCTGGATGCGGCCATCAAGGCGGTGGATGAGATTGGCAATCCGACCGTTCTGGCCACTTTTGCCGTCATTGCCTCGATCCTGCCCATGGGCTTCGTGGGCGGTCTGATGGGCCCCTATATGCGCCCGATTCCGATCGGTTCCAGTATGGCCATGCTTTTCTCGATGCTGATCGCCTTTATTGTTACTCCCTACTTTGCCTTTCGATTCATGAAAGGTGAGGTCAATCATGGCTCAAGCAAGGTACAGAAGGATTCGAAGCTTACGGCATTTTACCGTCATTGGATGGGGCGACTGATCCACGAGAAACTTTTGCGCTACGGTTTTCTATCCGCAGTGGTGATCCTTTTGTTGTTCTCTTGCTCTCTGATCTATTTTAAGGCTGTGACAGTCAAGATGCTCCCCTTTGACAATAAGAACGATCTACAGGTAATCATTGATGCCCCGGATGGCACGCCACTGGAGCAGACCGCCCGGATCACCCGTGAGATGGGTGATGCCTTGCGAGGAGTTCCTGAGGTAACCGATTTTCAAATGTACATTGGCACCAGCGCCCCCTACAACTTCAACGGCCTGATACGTCATTACTACCTGCGCAACGGTTCAAATCTGGCTGATATTCAGGTCAACCTGCTCCCCAAGGATCAGCGCAAAGATCAATCTCATGAGTCCGCAAAACGTATACGACCGCTGGTCAAGGCCATTGCCGACAAGTACGGAGCGCGGGTCAAAGTGGCTGAAACCCCGCCTGGCCCGCCGGTACTTTCTACTCTGGTGGCCGAGATCTATGGCCCTGATGATGCCAGCCGCGCAGGTATTGCCGGCAAGGTCAGGGATATCTTCACCCGGACTGCCGGAGTGGTAGATGTTGATATGTACCGCGAAGATGACCAGAAGAAAGTGACCTTTGAAGTGGATAGCGAAAAAGCTGCCCTCTCCGGCATTACGGTAGCAGACGTCTCCCGGACACTGGCTATCGCCCTGGGAGGGCAGAATACCGGCATGTTGCACCTGCCCAAAGAAAAGGCGCCGGTCTATATAAATCTCCGCCTTCCTGTCGGGCACCGCAGCTCTGTAGCTGATCTTTCTTCGATCAATGTCCCCGGCCTCAAGGGGAGCGTACCGCTATCACAACTGGTGCGGGTTTCGACTGCCAACGAGGATAAGACCCTCTATCGCAAAAACCTGAAGAACGTGGTCTACGTGATCGGAGACGTGGCCGGTCAGATCGAGGCGCCGGTCTATGCCATCCTGAAAATGCAGAAAGAGATCGCCGCTTTGCCGACACCGGATGGCTCAAAGATCGAAATTCTGGCGTCAAGACAGCCATGGAGTGAGGAAAAGATGGGGATGAAGTGGGATGGTGAGTGGCACATCACCTACGAGGTCTTTCGTGATCTGGGGATCGCTTTCGGCGCTGTTATGGTGCTGATCTATATCCTGGTTGTAGCCTGGTTCAAGAACTTTAGTACACCACTGGTAATCATGGCCCCCATCCCGCTGACCTTGATCGGCATATTGCCGGGTCACGCCGCTGTTGGAGCATTCTTCACCGCCAATTCCATGATCGGCTTCATCGCTCTGGCGGGGATCATTGTCAGAAACTCAATCATCCTGATCGATTTTGCCGAGATGAAGCGCCGTGAGGGGATGGCACTGGATGAAGCCATTATCGAAGCAGGTGCGGTACGCTTCCGCCCCATGCTCTTGACCGCAGCCGCTGTTGTGGTGGCAAGTTTTGTGATCCTGTTTGACCCGATCTTCCAGGGGCTGGCACTGGCCATGATGTTCGGAGAGATTGCTTCGACAACACTGTCGCGGGTGACCATACCAATCCTCTATTATCTGGTACAAAGCTGGAAGGAACGACATCATATTAGTGAAAAAGCGGAGTCATAGTGTTCTGGAACAGAAACAAGAAACCTAATTATGATAACTTATCATGAAACAACTGGTTGGATAAAGTTTCAGGTTTTATAAGAGCTATAAAAACCAAAGTGGCACGTAGAGAAAATTTAATCTCTGAGGGTCGAAT
>JBAQPK010000625.1:0-10580 GCA_049305715.1 Desulfuromonadaceae bacterium
AGGGTGTGATATGGTTACTGTAATTCTATCAGAATCACCGCAATTAGAAAGGAATCAATTTATGTTTAGAATAGTTCTGCAAGTAATATGTTTGTTGCTGTTTTCATTCTCTGCAATTTCTTTTGCAGGTGAAACGGCTGACGGCTCCGACAAAAAGACGCTGATAACCCCGCTTCAAACGCCAGAGTCGAAAACCCCGATGGTCGTCATCTATACCCTTTCCACGTGCCCCCACTGCAGGGAGGCCAAGGAATATTTCAAGGAAAACAATATACCTTTCATAGATCGTGAGGTCGATACGGATGAAGAACATATGGCAACACTGATATCGATCTACGGTTCAATGGGTGTTCCTGAACAGAAGCGGGGTGTACCGCTCATAATCATCGATAACAGGATCAGGATTCAGGGGTTTAACAAGGAAAAGCTGCAGGATGCTTTGAAGGAAGTTACTTCCAAACCCCGATAACCGGCATGAATCGCGGTAAATCAGCCGTTCTTAAGCTGCTTGTGTCACGTATACCACCCTCCATGGCACTGGCAAAAATCTGAAAAGTCCATGATGCCCGGTTGTACATAATGGTGATCCCTCAACTGGACAAGGTTGAGTGCAAAAGCAAAACTGCCGGGATCGTCCCACCAGCGGTGTCGAAAGCGGGCAGTGAAACGGTCCAGAAAACTTTAGTTTGACTAAAAATAATTTTGCGTTACTATAGACGCAATGAGCTACTCCGCCTTTACCCTGATCGCTTTTTCCGGCATCATGCACGCCCTCTACAATCTTCACATCAAACAGAGCCGGAACAAGACCGTATTTATCTGGTGGATGTTCTCCTGCTCGACAGGTCTCTTTACCGCGCTGATGCCGTTTCTGCCCGTGCCGTTCCCCCGACCGGATGCCGACGTCATTTTGCTGGCCGTGGCAGGCGCCTTCTGTTTCGTGCTCTACCACCTCTTTACCGGACGCGCCTATCAGTCAGGAGACCTTTCGTTGAGCTATCCGCTTACCCAGACCTCTATGGTCTACGTCCCGCTATGGGGGGGGCTGCTGCTGGGTGAACGGCTGAGCAAGGTCGGCTTGTGGGGGATACTGATTGTCTTTACAGGCGGCTACCTTCTCCAGATGCGGCGACTGTCCGTGCAGGAGGTGCTGCGCCCGTTCGGCAGCCTTGTCGAGCCCTCTGTGCAGGCCGCGCTCGCCGCCGGTTTCGTCTATTCCCTCGGGGCGATCGTCGATAAGATCGGTGTCACCTCCTATCCTCCGCTCTACTTCACCTATCTCCTTGTCGTTTCCATGCTGGCCCTGATGACGGTCAACGTTCTGCGCCCCCGCCATCGCTCCCAGATTATCCGGGAGTGGCGTGACAACCGCCGCTTGATCCTGACCGGCGGTCCGCTGATGATGGCTTCGTTCATCTCTTTTCGCTACGGGCTGGCCCTTTCCCCGATGAGCTATGCCGTACCGGTACGCCAGGCAAGCGTTGTTGCCGGAGTCTTGATCGGGGCTCTCATACTGGGTGAATCGTGCGGCCGCATTCGTTTCGCAGCCTCACTGATGATTCTAGCCGGGATCTGTCTGATCCGCTTCGGCTAGGAACCGGCCTGAGGAAATGGAAAGCCCTCGATAATGCGGGCTTTCCAGCGTTCAAACGTCATCGTGCATCGTGTGGTACAGCCGATTTCCGTCTCCGTCAGCTCCCCTGCAGAATCCCCTCCGCCGCCCTGATCCCGCTGGCCCAGGCCCCGGTGATACCGCGTGAGGTCCCTGCGCCGTCACCGACCATGTAGGCGTTTGCGCTGACCCGGAAGTTGCGGTCCAGAAAGGCGGGCTTGTTGGCGTACATCTTTATCTCCGGGTAGTACATGATCGTGCTGGGATGCAGGACGCCGGGGACGATGGTGTCCAGCTTCTTCAGGGCCGCCCAGATGTGACGCATGATCTTGGCCGGCACGGCCAGCCCTAGGTCGCCGGCCGTAACCGGACAGCTGGGGGGGAACTCGTAGAGATCCTCGTTGAAAGTTTCGGCGGTGGAGCGCTTTCCCAGACGAAAATCTCCCACCCGCTGCATGAGCGGCTTGCCGCCACCGATCTCGTTGGCCAGCGTGGCCAGAAAGACCGCCATCTGCTGGCCGCTGCGGACCGGGGCCTTCAGGCCGATGGTCTTGAGCAGGGCGAAATTCACCAGGCTGTTTCCTGCCTGATCTTCGGAAAGGGCGTGGCCGTTGACCAGACTGTAGCCTTGGTAGCGCTCCAGCACCACCCGTGCATGGCCGGAGTTGGTGCAGAAGGTGCGAACCCCGTCGGGGAAGTGGAACTTGGGGTCGTAGTAATCCTTGACGATCGGATAGTTGTCCAGACGGGTCTCGACCCGGACTCCCACGTCCACCACGTTGTCGATGTAGGTGATTCCCATCCGCTCCATCACCTGCTGGAGAAAACTGAACCCCTTCCGTCCGGGGGCGACGATCACCTTTCGGGCGCGCAGCGTTTCTCCGCCGGCGATGACGACCCCCGGCCCGCCGGATTCGTCAAATACATCGGTGACTTCCCGCTCCGGCATGAACCGCACCCCGCGACCGGTGAGCTCGTCCAGCAGGCGCTGGATCAACACCCGGCTGCGGTTGGTGCCGACATGGGCCTGGCGGATGTCGAGCAGGGTCACGCCGAGCCGTTCCGCCCGCCGCCGGTAGATCTCCAGATTGTGCTTATCCTTGATGACCGGCTGCAGCACGCTCTCCACCATCGGGAGGAGCCGCTCGGCCTCTTCCCTGGTCCAGCTGTCCGCGGCAAAGCCGATGGGGTAGGTGTAATTCTGCTTGCAGTCGTTCAGCAGTCCGCCGGAGCAGACCCGCTCCCGGTCGATCATCAGGACCGAGAGGGGAGGGGAGGCTTCGGAGAGCTGGAAGGCGGCGCCGAGACCGGCCGGGCCGGTGCCGACGATGATGATGTCGTAGTCAGGAGCGGGCATGGGGTACTCCTTGGAAAGGCGCTATAGAGGACGGCATGGAAACCATATGGAGTCTACCACGCTGATAAGTCCCTCTGTAACATCAGGGAGCCGACGGCGCGGGCTGCGGCCCGGGGGGCGGTGTGTCAGGCGGTGGATAGAGCGGCCTGTACTCCGGAGGTGGATATTCATACTCCGGAGCAGACGGAGGTATGATGACTGTCCGCCGTCGATAGTATCTCTGCCCGGAATTGTAGACCTGGTTGCCGTGCGAATACATGCATTGCAGATAGGCAGTGTCGTAACGCCATTGGGCTTCCCTGGCCTCGTACCGCCCTGCATCGGCTCCCGATGTGCTGCCGACGAGAAGACCGCTTGCAGCGCCGATAGCCGCTCCTGACCCTGCATGCCCTGATGCCGCTCCGATGGCCGCGCCGACCCCTGCTCCAATGGCAGTTCCCACGGCGGCGCCCCTTGCCGCGTTCTCATCTGCGATCTGCTGGGGCTGTATGCCAATCTGCCGTTCCGCCGCCTGTCTGCACGTCGCATCTTCGGACAGGAACAGGTCATACGGCTTTCCCGGCGCCGGGAATACCCTTACGCTCGGTCCCGTTGGGAGAGTTACGCAGCCTGCCGTCAGGAACACACAGATAGCTGCCATAAACCAATTTGCGATTTTCATGATTTCCTCACTCCTTTATTCCGAAGGTGAAGAGGATGGGGGCGGAGGCGTCGGCACAACCTTCATCCAGCCGCTCGGACACTGTTTTACATACGGGTAGTACCCCTTCGGCTCTTTGCAGTAATACCAGTAGTGTTGCTGCTCTTCTGCCTGTGGTGCCGGCTGTATGTCCATTTCAGGCTGCTGCTCGATTACAATCCGCTGCTCCGGCGGATAATACGGGTAATAGTACGGATAATAATACGGATAATAGGATGGACCCCACCACCCCGGTCCGAGCCAGACCCCCACCCCCACGCGCGGCCTATGGCCGGAGCGTCTGCCGTCTGCGCCGGATTCGGGAATGGCGCCCAGCAGGAGCAGCACCATCGCTGCAAAAATTATACGCGTCAACGTTTTCATACCCACCTCCTGAGGCGAAGCACCCGTTCTCGTGCTTGCGTTCATTATAGGCTTTCATCGTGAAAGCATCAATGATTTCTCATCAGGCTTCCCATGGTCAGCACCGCCTTGCCGGGACTTGCGTTGACTTGTCTGTTTTAAAAGAGCTGTATTTTGATAAATGCCGAAAAATACGTAAAAACATGATGAAAAGTATGAAGCCGGGAGGGTAACAGACCACTATTCCGGCGTGATCAACACGGGTTTCTGCTTGCCATCAGTCGCCACATAGGGTACCCATACAGATTGCCGTTGTGCAGGCATTTCAGACAGAAAAAGGGAGCAGCCGCATGAAAGCTGTGGTCAAACATCTCAAGGGGACCTTCCTGGCGGGGATCTTCATCATCATCCCGTTCGGCATCACGATCTTTATCCTCAAATTCCTTTTCAATTTTGCCGACGGCATCCTGGGGAGCCACCTGGACAGCCTGATGGTGCTCTACGGCAGGAGGGAGGGGCATGTCCCCGGTATTGGTATGATTACCGGCGCAGCCGTGATCTACCTGACCGGCCTGGTTGCTACCAACGTGCTCGGTAAACGATTGCTGAAACTGGGCGATGATCTGATGACGCGGATACCGCTGGTAAAGTCGATCTACACTTCAAGCAAACAGCTGATCAAGGTCTTCAGCGAGGGGGGCTCGTCCTACCGGCGTGCGGTCTTCGTGGAGTGGCCACGTCCCGGCGTGCGCGCCGTGGGATTTGTGACTGCGGAGGTGGAGAGGGATGGTGAGCGCCTGGTTGTGGTCTACATTCCGACCATGCCGAACCCGACTTCCGGATTTGCCCTCTGGTTCCGCGACTGCGATGTGTTCGAGAGCGGCATGACGGTTGAGGATGCGGTAAAATTTGTGGTTTCGGGTGGTGTTGTGATCCCGACAGAAGGAGTTCGACTTTGAAATTCAGTTATGACACGGCAGGTTCCTGCGCCACGCGGATCGATATCGAGATCGATGCCGGCATTATCGTAAGCGCTGCTTTCATCGACGGCTGCGCCGGCAATACCCGGGCGGTGGCCGCATTGGTCAAAGGGATGCCGGTAGCGGAAGCGGTGCGGAGGCTGAAAGGTATCGCCTGCCAGGGGGATACGTCATGCCCTGATCAGCTGGCGCGGGCCCTGGAAACGGCTGCAGGCGCATAACAGCCTCCGTGTCATTTTTTGAACAATATTCATCCATTCTGGTACAATAACACTGCGAGGCCCGGAAACAGCGGGTCTTGCCGTTTCGACGACAGGCCACAAAGAGGAGCGGTTTTCAGGATGGACCATCATCCCGCACAATTCATTATCTGCCACGACTGCGACCTGCTCCAGCGGGAGATCCCGCTCAAGCGGGGGTGCGCGGCCAGCTGCAGACGTTGCGGCGCGGTATTGTACCGGAATGCCACCGACAGTATTGATCGAACGCTTGCCTATACGCTGGCCGCCGCTGTGCTGTTCGTGATTGCCAACGTGTATCCACTCTTCGCGATCGAGGTCCAGGGGGCGCGCAGTGTGATCAACCTGCTCGGCGCCGTACGTTCACTCTGGAGCCAGGAGATGCAGTTTATTTCTCTGCTTGTGTTCCTGACTACCATCCTCATCCCGGCCCTGGAGCTCGTCACGATGACTTATCTCCTGCTGCCGCTCAAATTCCGCCGCGTCCCTGCCGGATACACTCACTTTCTGCGCATGATGCAGATAGTCGAACCTTGGGGCATGGTCGAGGTGTTCACGCTTGGCGTGCTGGTTTCGCTGGTGAAGCTCACCAGTTCGTTCAAGGTCATACCTGGAGTTGCCCTCTGGTCTTTCGGGTGCCTGACTCTCCTGCTGGCTGCTGCCGCCGCATCGTTCAGCGCCCGGGATGTCTGGGCTCGCCTGGAGAGAAAACCGGACGCGGAGGCCCCTGCATGAAGAAGTTGAGCAGGAGCGCCGCCGGTCAGGGGTATTGCTCCTGCCACGTCTGCAATCTCGTATCCAGGCTGGAGCAGGCGGCTGTTACGGCACACTGCCCCCGCTGCGGCGCCTCACTGCACTTCCGTAAGCCCGGCAGCGTTTCGCGTTGCTGGGCGTTGCTGATCGCCGCCTATATCCTCTATATCCCCGCTAACCTCCTGACGATGATGGAGACCGGTTCGCTCATCAGCTACAGGAAGGACACGATTATAAGCGGCGTGTTCGAGCTCTGGAGAACAGGCTCCTGGGCGATTGCCATAATTGTATTCATCGCCAGCGTCACGATCCCGCTGCTTAAGATGATCTCGCTCACCCTGCTGCTCGTGTCGGTGCAGCGCCGCTCCAGGTGGCGCCCCAGGCAGCGGACGCGCCTCTACCGGATGGTGGAACTGGTCGGCCGCTGGTCGATGCTGGATATCTACGTGGTGACGCTTCTGGCCGCACTGGTGCAGCTCGGTGCCATGGCGACGGTAAAGGCGGGACCGGCTGCGCTGGCTTTTGGCGCCGTCGTTGTGCTGACCATGTTCGCGTCCATGCAATTCGATCCGCGCCTGATTTGGGACCCTCTTCAGAAAGAGAGAAATTCATGACCGATATGCCTCAACAACCCGAATTGTCAGATATTCCTGATGCAGTCAGCGAGCCGAAACGGCGCTTCTCGGTCCAGCTGGTCTGGATCATCCCCATTCTTGCGGCGCTCATTGGCCTTTCGCTCGGTGTCCAGGCCTACATAAACCGTGGAGAGACCATCACAATCACCTTTAAGACCGGTGAAGGGTTGGAAGTGGGCAAGACCAAGATCAAGTACAAGGACGTGCAGATCGGTGAGGTCAAGGGACTTGCCATTGCCAAGGACCGGTCTCGCGTGGTCGTGACTGCCGAACTGACGAAGGACGCCAGAGGTCTCCTGGTAAAGGATACCCGGTTCTGGGTGGTACGCGCCCGGATCTCGGGCGGCAGTATCACCGGTCTTGGCACGCTGATCGGCGGGTCCTATATCGGTGTCGACGCCGGCACCTCGACCGAAAGCCGGGACGAATTTATCGGCGTCGAGACGCCGCCCGCCGTTTCGCTGGATGCGCCCGGCCGCCAGTTTGTCCTGCACGCCGCCGATGCCGGATCGCTTGATACATCTTCGCCGATTTTTTACCGCCGCATGCAGGTTGGACATGTGATCGCCACCGAACTGGACCGCGACGGCAAAGGTGTTACCATAAAGATCTTCATCCGGGCCCCCTTCGATAAGTATGTAAAGGCCACCTCAGTTTTCTGGCATGCCAGCGGTGTCGATCTTTCCCTCAATGCCAGCGGCGTGAAAATCAATACGGAATCCATGCTCTCGATCCTCCTGGGAGGAATCTCCTTTCAAACTCCGCAGGAACGGCTTGATGCGCCGCCCGCCACCCCCGACAGCGTATTTCCACTGCTTCTGACCAGGGACGAAGCCTTGAAATACGCGGAAACCGCCGAGACCTATCTTCTGGTATTCAAGGAATCCGTATCCGGCCTGGCGGTAGGCGCTCCGGTGGACCTGCGGGGTGTGACCGTGGGTGAGGTGACGAAGATCGATGTGGCGCTGGACTCCAAAAAACCGGAGATCTCCATCCCGGTCCAGATACAGTTTTATCCGGAGCGGCTGGGGGGCCGGTACAGCGGCAGTGGGGGGCAGGTCAAACCCCGGAATTCCCGGGCGCTCCTCGATTCCCTCGTTGCGCACGGTTTCCGTGCGGAGATCAAAAGCGGGAGCCTTTTGACCGGGCAACAGTTTGTCGCACTGGATTTCTTTCCCAAGGCGAAGCCTTCAAAAATCGACTGGAACAGCAACCCGCCCAGGTTTCCGGTCGTCCCCGGTTCCATGGACCAGCTGCAGAAGAAGCTGCTGCAGATCGCCCGGAAGATCGAGAGAATCCCGCTCGATGAGCTGGCCGGTGATGCCGGAAAAACGATAAAATCCCTGGATGCCACCCTGAAGAGCGCCGACAAACTCTTGAAAAATGTGGATGACTCGGTGGTACCGGAGGCACGCTCGGTGCTTGTAGAGGCGCGGCAATCCCTTGAGGATGTACGCAAGACACTGGGAGAGGCACGCAAGACGCTGGGCGGCGCAAGCCAGGTTCTTGCCGGCGATGCGCCGGTGCAGCTTGATCTGCGGGAGACCTTGCGGGAGGTATCGCGCGCTGCACAGTCGCTGCGGGTGCTCGGCGATTACCTGGAGCAGCACCCGGAATCCTTGATTCGCGGCAAACGGGAGGATAAACAATGATGCGCACACTTGACGTCTGGATAGTTTCCGTCTGCCTGGCAGTGGCGTTGGCCGGTTGCAGCGGATCACCGCGGGTAACCTTCTACACTCTTGAGCCCGGCGTCCAGGTCGAGACCACTGCCGCGGCCACTGCTGTCCCGTCGGTTGCCGTCGGGCCGGTCACGCTTCCCGAGGTGGTGGACCGGCCACAGCTCGTGGTGCGCGTTGCCGCCAACCGTGTGGAAATTCTGGAGACGCACCGCTGGGCAGAGCCGCTCAAAAGCGAGATTCCCCGTCTCATGGCGGAGAACCTGCGGCGCCTGCTTGGATCGAGCCGGGTGTCGTCTTATCATCAGCATGCCGGCGTTGAGGCGGATTATCGGCTTCTGGTGGATATCCAGCGTTTCGAATCGTCTCCTGGGGAGGCCGTTACCGTCGAGGTTGTCTGGTCCCTGCGGCGGGCCGCGGGAGGAGCTCCGAAAACCGGACGTTCACTAGTGCGTGAGCCTGTGGATGCCGTCGGTTACGATCCCCTTGTGGCCGCCTACGGCCGGGCACTCCTCGCCGTGAGCCGTGATCTGGCAGGGGCGATCCGGACGGAAGCTGCCTTGGAAAACTGATCCTGGCTTTAGCAAGCCCCTGGGACATACACTGAGGACTGTTATGGGAGAATCCTCACTGAGTCTGTGCCGATGACTACCTGGTTGTTGAACTTCTGTGCCTTGAGTGTACCGATCGTGTCCGCCGGCAAGAACCCCGTTCCCTCGGTATTGAAATGACAGACCATATCCGGTATCCCGTCACCATTCACGTCTTGCGGTGATGAATTGCAAAAGGCGAGGCTCTGCTCATTACCCGTCCGGCCGAAGGTCGGCGAGGTCGGATTTATGGTTGCCGGAGCGTTGAACGTGGGAGTTGAGAGTATCGCGACCGGGATTTTCCCGCGGTTTCTCGGATTGATGCTATTGGGAAAGCTGCCTGGCTTGATGTTAATAAAGATGGACGGCGCAGTAATTACAATATCTCCAAAATTTCCTGTGGGAAAGACCGTATCGGCTAAGATCTCTCCGCTCGCGGGCATAAGTCGGATGGAAAGGGTGAAACCGACAGTATCCCCGCTGCTCAGGCTAAAGTCATTGGCGTCGTCGGCGCTATTGAGCGGGTGAGAGAATTCGTACATCGTGAAAATGCCGTCGTTGGCGAACGCGCCCGATCCGTCGTTGGCGAACGCGCCCGATCCGTCGTTGGTGCCGCCCACACTGGTATCATAAAAGCCGCAAATCGATCCTGAAGGACAGGGCGGAACCGTAGTACGGACCTCATCAAAGAAACCATCTGTAGGATTGATGAGGAGAATATCGTTCCCCACTATCTGCGAATCTCCGCTATGGTCGTTATCGAACTCAAAGGAGGCGGTATTCCCGGGATCCTCAATAGAGCGTGCGAAGACAACCAACAAATAAAGGTTATTGTCATCATTCATGGCGCACACGTTGCCGGGTGTCGTGCCGCCTGGAACGTTGACCGTGATCGGGAGACACCCCGCCGATGCCCATTCACTCGGAGTTGCCACGCCATCGATGGTGGCTGTACCGTGGCCCGAGAGAGACACGCCAGGAGCATGAGCCTCAGCGGGAAACGGTGTCATTAGGGCCGCAAAGGCCAGAACCAGAACGCAGAAAGACAGGACTGTTTTACTAATAATGCATGTGACTTTCATGGCGACCTCCTTTTGTTGTTCTTCTGGCTTCTAGAGCTACGAACTGATGCGGCTGTCGCGTGGGTGACAAAGAACTACGAATCCGGCAACTCGAACCCTGCGACAACCGGCGCATGATCCGACTCAGGGAACTTGACGTTTGAGTAGGGCTTCGGACAAATTTATGGGTGGCTGTGAGCCAAGAATTGTACTGAGGTTGCTCATCATCGACCTCCATGCTGGAAAAAATTTCAAACCATTCAGGTCATTTTTATTTGTAAAAACGGTCAAGCAACAGAAAACTGCGCAGTGCCGCGAAATCGATGTCGCTAATTCGTTCCATAATTTAGTACCCCTTCTTTTAGCGTATATCTTGTATTATATTAATTAAGCAATAATCATGCCGTTGTATATCTGTTTGATTTATAGATAAATTGATTGTGACGTGGTGGCAATTGTGTAAGAAATTCCTGGATAGGGGTAAAGAATCCCGACATTGTGAAATAGCTTGAAGCCGAGAGGCTGATGGCGTAGTATTTTAAAACCCCCGTTCGGGCTTGCCCGGGCGGGGGTTTCCGTTTGCCTATGAGGAGCTTTACATTGCAGATAGTATTCGGTATCGACTTTGGTAC